>JASFYN010000003.1 GCA_030055615.1 Methanothermobacter sp.
CACTAATGCTAAAACACCTAAACAAGAAAAAAGAAGCCACACTAATAGAAAAAGCCCTCACAAAAACACTAAAAAAAGGAATAAAAACACCAGACCTCAAAGGAAAACACACAACAACACAAGTAGCAGAAGCAATAAGAAATGAACTATTGAAAATGAATCTTTAAAAGCCCCCCAAAATAATATCAAGGACTAAAAGTTTTTATATTTTTGTATTAGGGCTAGAATATTGGAATGGAGATTATATACACAATAAATTACCTATTTAGGGGGTTTATTTTGTTATCATGGTCCCTATACCCTTTTTTGTGAAGATTTCTAATAATAAGGAATGTTCGATTCGTCCATCGATGATATGCGCTGATGAAACACCATCCTTTATTGCCTGGATACATGTGAGAGCTTTAGGGAGCATTCCACCTTTTATGACGCCCTCTTTGATAAGATCGTCCAGTTCACTTATACTAATCTTCTCTATTAAAGTTTCAGGGTTTTTGGGGTCTTCTAAAATTCCTGGGACATCTGTGAGTATTATAAGTTTCTCGGCGCCGATTTCAGCGGCTACTTCACCGGCAACGGTATCAGCATTCAAATTTAAAGTTTCAGCGTTCTTGTCGATTCCAATAGGCGAAATTATAGGTATGTAACCATTACTCGTTAATATCTCCAATATTTCAGGGTTTACAGATTCTATCTCACCGACTAGTCCAAGGTCTATTTCCTGTTCTTCTCCTGTTTCCTCATCCTTGATTATGTGGGGTGCTTTTTTCCTGGCAAGCAAAAGTTGGCTGTCCTTGCCGGATAATCCTATACCCTTACCTCCATGGAAGCATATCTTTGATACTATGCTCGTGTTTATTTTACCGACGAGAACCATTTTAACTATATCCATTGTTTCTTCATCTGTAACTCTTAAACCCTCGATGAATTTAGGCTTTTTACCCATCTTGTTCATAGCACGGGATATCTCAGGTCCTCCGCCATGAACTACAATTGGTTCCATCCCAACATATTTCAGGAGTACGGTGTCTCTTGCTGTTGAGTCCATGGCCTCTTCTTGTATCATGGCGTGTCCACCATATTTTATGAGGATTTTTTTACCATGAAATCTTTTAATGTATGGTAGAGCTTCCACAAGGATCTTTACAGTTTCCATCCATATCTCGACTCCTTATGTTGTATATTCTGCATTTATCTTCACATAATCATAGGTTAGGTCGCAACCATAAGCTTTTGCAGTCTCTTTGCCAATGCCCAAGTCTATGACTATCCTTATCTTATCTTCTTTCATGAGATCTCTTGCAATTTTAAGTTCTCTGCTCTCTTCGGATGCTATGATCTCACCTTCTTTTATAAGGTTAATCTTTCTATTTTCACCCTCCAAGATAATGGACATTTTTTCTTTTTCTATAACGGCTCCTGAGTATCCTATCGCTGCTATGATCCTCCCCCAGTTCGGATCCGCCCCAAATAGTGCTGTTTTAACGAGCGAAGACCCGGCAACAGCCCTAGCAACCCTTTTAGCATCCTTTAGAGACTTGGCATTTAAGATTTCCACTTCCATATACTTGGTGGCCCCTTCACCATCCCTTGCTATCATCTTTGCAAGTTCCCTGCATGTTAAATTTAAAGCTTCTTGGAAATTATCATCTATTTTTCCTGATTTTCCAGTTGCTACTAATATGACCATATCATTGGTGCTTTCATCCCCATCGACTATTACCATGTTAAAGGTTTCATCCACCGCTGTTCTGAGAGCCTCTTTTAACTGTAATGGTGATGCCTTCACGTCCGTGGTTATAAATGAGAGCATTGTAGCCATGTTAGGGGCTATCATACCAGATCCCTTGGCCACGCCCCCTATCCTAGCCTTGTTACCATCCTCAAGTTCGAATTCAACTGCAAACTCCTTTGGGAACGTGTCAGTAGTCATTATCGCCTCTGCGAATCTTCTAGACCCCCTAGGTGAATTTTCAAGGCCTCTTAGAACCTTTTGAGTGAGTGGTTCTATTATGTTCATGGGCATTTTTCTGCCTATGACACCTGTGGAAGCCACAGCAACCATGTCCTCAGGGATTGAAAGACCCTCTGCTACGATTTTGACCATTCTATGAGCATCTTCCATGCCTTTCGGGCCTGTAAAGCAATTTGCATTACCACTGTTGGCTATGATGGCTGATAGTTTACCATCTTCTAAGTGTTTCATGGTTAATTTTATGGGTTCGGCTTTTATCTTATTAGAAGTGAAGACGGCTGCGGCGGTGCTTTTACCAGCATATAATATGCCAAGACCATATTTTCCCTTCCTGGACCCCCAGGCGAGTATGTTATCTACTGCACATACTCCACCTTCTATCAATTTCACGAGCGATCCTCCCGCTATTCACGGATGATTAGCCACACTCTTATGGATTGTATTCGTGAGAACTTGTCATGTTATTTGTAATCGTCTCGTTGACCTGTGGGGCGTATTCGATCGGATTTGGGATCTCTAAGCTTGTATTCTTATAGGCAGGTTTTTGTGTAATGTTTCCGGGTGATATTGCTAATATTATCCCTAGACAAGAACCGCAACCAAATGCTATCAACGATATTAAAAGTGCAACCATTATTTTAGCTTCAGTTTCGGGCCTCATTGTAAAACTCCCCAGATTATAATTAGAGATAATCCTTTAAATAGTTTAAGATCATATTAGAGGATATGGTTGGGATTTCCTAAGTAGTGGCCCCATACAATACTGCGAGTATTATTGCAAGTAGTCCTAGTTGCCAGTATCCAAGGTTCCAGCCTAGGAATGTTGCCATGAAAACGAAGATGAATATTATGATGAGTCTTGCCTTTTTATTGAATAAGTAATCTATGACAGCCCTAGTAAATGGGTTGGGGATGAAATAGCCATAGAGTCCATCTGCAACATCGAATATTATGACAGTGGCTGGGTTCCACAATTTTATGTCATCTGCAAGTTGTGCTCTTTCAGCTGCTTCTCTTCTGGTTTTACCTATGCCAGCTCTTATCTTTGCACCATTTGCAAGTGCGTGCCATGCAGCATCTATTGTGGCCCTTAGTGCAATGTCTTTGCTTGGTAGGTTGGCGATTAGATCATCACCACCTTCTTTGTAACCTTCAATTTTCCCTTTACATTCCTTTTCAATGTAATTTTTGATGTCGTTCATTATCTCGACTAGGGCTCCTTTACCATGTTCTTCGATAAAACTTGTGGAATTGATAACATCAATGAAAAGGTAATTGTCATGGGGTGATGGTTCACCCTCCTGTGGGGTGAATGGTGTTGGGAATATGAGGGCGAATTCGCCGCCAAGTTTTGTGAAGCCCACTCCTGGGATTTCACCAACTTCTTCGTTTAATTTTATGGACCTTTCTATTGCAGCGGCTCCTGTCATCCCCACAGCAGCCCTGAGGTTAATCTTCTTTGCACTAGCCAATCCTATAAGTTTTATAGCGGCCCTTATAGCATCATTCTTTGAAGGGAGTCTCGCGATGACTTCTGTGGGACTTTTTTCAATAATCTCTCCCTTTTCTTTTCTTAAAAGTTCTATGAAATCTTTGATTATCCTAGCCTTGTTAAAAACTTCTATGTAAAGGTAACGATCACTACCTATTATGATGTTGCTGAAAAGGGCGTACTCGTCTACTTTTTCCAATGGTGGTTTTAATTCGATGAATCTTCTATTAGGGGGGATGTTCTCAGAACCGACCTCTCTTATAAGATTGTTAAAAATATTCTGGCTGTTTATATCCGCCTTTTTTATTTCTATGAGCATAGTCTTTGTATAATTTATCATGTCAACGTATTCCCGTTCCCTGGCATTGTTTGGGGAATACTTGGTGCCTATACCCAAAACCTTCTTTTTTAATAATAAACCTAACAGTACCTGGAGGATGTACTCTGTCAGCATTTTAACTGCTTCCTCCCTTCTCCAAGACCACTTCAAATTCTCCAGGTTTTTCCATTAGCATACTAGGCTTCACAGAAACTATAGGGAATCTCCAGGATCCTATGCGAGCAGCTACGGTACTTGCAATGTTCCTCGAATTCTTCTTTACAAAATTATAGTCATGGTCATTGATGATTATGTTAATATCATAAGGCGCTTCCTCCATAACCTCATCAGAATAGAATATATTAACCTCAAAACGGCCCTTTTTGATGAAAACATCATTTCTAACAGCGACGAGGGGGGCGTGATCCAATTTTAAACGTTCAAAGACTGTTACCGCGATGTTACCCGCATATTTAACAACTTCCCTGTAATCTTGGGGATTTACAAGTACGAATATTATGAAGTCTCCTGTTTTTTCAGCTTCCTCAACGAGTTCCATGAACTTGTCAAAAAGGGGTAATTTCTTGAACATACCTTCAAGTTTTGGTTCAAGACCCTCCTCTTCCACTTTTTCTATCCTATCAATGGCTTCTTTCGCAATTGCTATACCACTCAATTTCTTACCCCTTTTAACCTTATAATAGTCGAAGCCCTTCCTCTCGAATTCTGCTAATATCTCTGCACAGATCTTCTGAAGGATATTTTTAACCCTCTTAGGTTTTGATGGTCGGCCGATAACTATCTTATCCTCTTTAAAATTGTAAGGTATCCTCCTACTACTTATATCCTGAAACTCATCAGAATATTCTTTGAAGGCATCATTTGATAATATCTTAGCATCTTCCTCCTCTGCTAATTTCAAGATGAAATGATCCGCATTAGTGCCAGAGGGCACCTGCTTAAACTCGCCCTTTTCAAGATACTTCTTAAATTTTTCTTTATCATCAATTTCATGCTTTAATGATGCATCAGCGATTATGACAGGCTCATATCCAAGTTTACGGAGTTCTTCAGCGGCCTTTAATATGTTCTCTAACCTGGGCTTGTCGTCATCCCCCTTCCTAGAATGAGCTACATTAGATGCATCTATAATAACCCTCAATTGATCACCCTTCCATTATTTAGAACAGAGTTTATATGATCCCATCAAATAGCTTTTCCTTTGCACTTGGTTTAATCTTATCTCTATTATATCATCCTCGATATAATATGTGTTATATGAATTAATATCTTTACCTCGGAGCTTGAGTGATGCTACTGTACCAGCTGTTACAAAGAAAATGTCCTCAACTCTCCATACGTGTGGAACATGCTTATGGCCACAGATAACCAAATTGGCCCTACCTTTGACAATGGAGCATAAAACATCACCTGCATCGACTAGAACATTCCTTTCACGTCCAGTTTTTGGTACTGGTATGATATGATGATGTAATGCTATCACACTATACAAGTCGGCCTCAGCGGCTTTTTTAAGCTCTTTTTCCATCCATAATTGCTGAGACCTCCCTACTTTCCCCTCATCCAGGTCTGGTTCGCTACTATCCAATCCTATCACTCGTAATTCATCATTAATAGTTAAAGTGCCCCTTTTTTCTTTCAGAACCTCTTCGAATGTCTCATTACCTACATGTCTTGCATCATGGTTACCTGGGACAACCAGCAGGGGACTTTCTATATTACTAAGATAACTTGCCACTTGCAAAAATTCTAAATAGTAGCCATTATCTGTTAAATCACCTGTAGCAACGACAACATCAGGTTCCATGTCATTTATCTGCCTTATAGCCTCTAATAGTATATCCTCTTTAAAGTTTTCCGCGCCTACATGAAGATCTGATATGTGGGCGATGAGCACCATTTTAACTTAACCTCAAAATAGCCTCTGCAAGATCCCCATTGGTCTCCTTTAGCGCATCCTCCGCTTCTTTTCTAGTAGCGCCTGTTTGGCTCATAACAAGCTCAATATCCTCCTCAGGTATCTCAGGCCCCCTTGTTTTTTCCTTGGCTTTACCAGTTACTTGATAGGTTCTCTGGCCCATGAAATCCATGATAGTAACCTTAGGATTCCCTATGATAATATCTTTATCCTTTAACCTTATTATAACTTCTTTAACGCCTTTGAGGTCCTTCATCTCCATTCCCATCTGTTTCATTGCTCTTTGCATCTGCTTTAACTGTTTTGGGTTCATTCCCATGCCGGGTATCATCTTCCTCCTCTCCTTGTCTTTATAGCCTGGCCATAATCGAAGTCTAGGATCTCCTCACTACAGAGGAGCGACTTGCCAGTGGCTAGTAATTCATCATCCTCGTTAACTATTAAAACCTCATCATTTGCACGTATATTTTTATCACATTCTATAACAAACTTTGCAAATATATTTTTCCCCTCCCTAGCAAAGGGTTCTGATTCTTTATCCACAACAACTCTACACCTAGGATAATCTAGGTTTGAATGTAGGAGTAACGCACCCCTCCATGATGGGATTATAAAACCATCAGATGTCCTTATACTCGCGATGAGCTCATCGTCCACATAAACATAGCGTATTCTCCCAGTCTTTTTACTCTTTATTATCTGCAAATCCCCTTTGAAGAGTGCTTCGCCAGCCCCTTCCCCAAACTGATAATCCGCCACGGCAACTAAACGATCCCTATCAGAAACCCTAACAGGTGGAGGGTCAACCCTAAACTTGAATCCAAGGTTAAATCTTTCATTAATATCTTCACTGACTATTATACTCTCATATTCTTCCTCAAGTTTTTTTATAATTGAACGGATGGAATTCACTGATTCAACATCTAATATAGATGGAGATTCATTCTGGGAGAAAGGATAGAATTCGTCCAATTCCAATGGTATTATCCCGAAGGGTATGTCAACTACCATGAACTGCCACTCATCAACCGCAACCGGGACTGGAGAAAAAAACTCTCCAAGATACGCTGGGATATGCCTAGAATAAGGTTTACTAGAAATTGATAAAAGCGCCACTCCCCTCTTTTTGGGGAGTCGATTCAACCGCCTATGGTAACGGTAAACCTCAACCCTTCTAAGAGACTCCGGGCCAGTATAAAAAAAAGCAGACCTCTTAGACACCGGATCATATCTTTCAATTAATTCTTGATAATCAAGCAATTTCCTGTATGCGTCCAATAATCGTGGGTGGGCTCTGCATCTCTGATCGACAAGCTCCATCAGACTACCCTCACTTATAGCCTGCCTAACCCTTCTAATCTCGGCAAAGCTCACATAAAGATTATGGGCTGCTATAAGCTTTCTTCTCTCATTTTCATCCATGTTCCGCAATTCTTGTGGAGTATACTCAACACACACATTACAAGAACATGGCATCTCACTAAGATCTTCTAACCTGTATGTTCCAGATGGATCTAGTAGCCTGTCATCATTAGCATATAGGATATAGGCTGCTGAGTCGAATAGGTCGCAGCCCATAGAAACTGCAAGTGCAAATAGCATAGGATGCCCAGCACCCATAAGATGTCTGGGCCTAGAAGGTGGAAGACATTCTACAGATGCCATCACAACCTCAACAAGACTCTTATAATCATAGGATTCAAGTAGGGGTACAACAGCACCAATCGGGTGAACATCAAAATCCATCCTTGAAAGTTCCACTGCACATTTTCTCCTAAGATCCGTATATGTAGAACCTTGGACAACAGAATTCAACATCATATCCTCTCGAAGGGATAGTGCCTCTCTGGCCCTTTCTAAGGTTACTTTAAGATCTTCTTTGGCCTTGTTATATGGGGCATATGGGGGTGTTGGAATATCAAGTGATGTTCCAATATCGGCCCCTATTTCTTTTTGGAATTCTATGATTTCTTTGTTAGTGACGTCAATGTCACCATACTCTGCCAATTGAAAGGAACCAGAATCTGTTACAATAGGACCATCAAATCCTATGAGCTTATGAACACCTTTTTTAAGGGCTATATCTTTTAGTCTTTCATTTTTGTAGATTATGTAGGCGTTTGTTATCACTATTTCGGCGCCAAAGGATTTAACATCAAACACGATCTTACTGGGGTGTATTACCGGCATGAGAGCTGGTGTTTTAACCTTATAATCGCCTATAGTGAATATTCCCGTCCTTGCAAGGTTATCCTTAGCTTTTATTTCGAACAAAATATACACTCCCCATTATCCACTTTTTCTAGCCTGTTCCTCATTTCAAGTATTCTTTCCCTGGAAGATGAAAGTCTCAAGCTCTTACATCCGCATATACATTCTGGGTATTGTGGACAGATAATATAGAGAGCTTCTTTTGAAAAAGTATCAGGTATGCCCATCCTTTTAAGGTTTTTCAGTATCCTCATAGCATGCTTTTCTGGGAGTTCCCTTCCAAGGTATATAGGTGTTCTATATGATGATGGTAACCTAGTCGCATTTCTAACTAGCATTCTTTCATTTTCCCGCCTTTCTATTATCTTTTCACGATTATCTTCCAAGTTAGGGTCCCTGTAGGGTATCCCAACATCGGTTAAGGCTATCATCCTCTCATCATCCCATGAAAGACCCTCCCTCATGGGCTTTAAGGATGCTATGGTGCCGCCCCTTTTCCTGCCGAACCTTGGACCTTCACATATATGGAAACCAGCCTCTATCATGGCCGATCTCACAGGGGCAGCCGAGGTATAAGTTGTGAGGATACCATCATCCTTTATAACCCTTGCAAGTTCCAAAATAAACTCCAAACTGTAAAGTTCCGGACTTCTATATGGGCTAAACGCATCCAAGAATATCGCATCATAGTATCCTTGTGGGAGTGAAGGTAGTATTTTTCTCGCATCTTCGCAGAAAACTTTGATGGAGATGTTATCTGGGATCTTGGTTGATACCATTTGAAAACGGGCCCATCCATTCCTAATGAGCCATTCCTCATATGCCCTTTTTATGATTTCATGGGATGGTATGGGACTTGGAACAAGAACACCAGCACCTATAACCTCTGGTGATGCTTCTATCATGTGTATAATGATATTACCGACTTTTATATGGTCTATTAGGGCTGCCGAATTGTATCCAAGGCCTGAGCATATATCAAGGACCTTGATGTTCCTTTTATCTTCTAGTTGTGATGGTTTGACAAACTTTTCATAGGCTTCGGTTATGGCACCATGGATCGTGTGCATTGTTTCACTTTCTCCCGAAATCTTCTGAGAAGGGAGAGTATATGAACCATCGTATGTCCTAATTAGATATTTTCTAAGTTTTCTCGAGGCCTCGTCCCTCACATTTTTTCCAAGACATTCCCTATCTAAATATTCCTTTATTAGTATCATAATTTCTTCATTTATTGTTAGAGGCTTGTACATTATTCACACCAAAAAAACTGAGTTTATGCACTGATTCTAGAAACTGTAAAATTGTATCCAAATCCCCCTTTTTTGTTTCTAAAATAAAGTTTTAGATCTTATTTATCTATCATTTTAAATATTATTAGATATAATATTCTTATTGTGGTTTAAATGGATAATATTGAAAGGCTTAAGGCGATCGAAAAATCTCCTATAACTTTTGATGGGCTTAGAAGGTTGAACATAGCCGCTGGATCATTACATTTTATCCAAGGAGTCTTAATGGTTGTTTTGGGTTTTCTTTTAACATGGGAACGTGATATATACACATTCTATTTGAAGTTTAAAATAATTTCACTGAATCCACCATCATTTCAAGTTATACCTGAGCCACAAGTCGTATTCACTATAGGTTATCTTGGTGTTATATTAGCATCATTCCTCCTTATCTCGGCAGTTGCACATTTCATCATAGGATTCCTTAAAACAAAGGATTATGAAAATTACTTGAAGAAAGGTATGAATCCCTATCGTTGGTACGAGTATGCTCTTTCAAGTTCTATCATGATAGTGATACTCGCCACATTTGTTGGAATCTGGGAACTTTGGTCACTTGTAATGATCTTCGTTTTAAATGCCTCTATGATAATGTTCGGTTATCTAATGGAGAAACTGAATCAATATACCGAAAAGATTGACTGGTCACCATATATATGTGGGTGCATAGCAGGTTTCACACCATGGATTGTCATAGCAGCTTATTTCATCGCGGCCCTAGGATCAACAGAGACTAATCCACCAGCATTCGTTTACCTTGCACTACTCATATACTTTATAATGTTTAACACATTTTCTGTGAACATGCTGTTACAATACAAGGGCATTGGTAAATGGAAAGATTATTTATACGGGGAAAGGGTTTATATTATCCTCAGTCTCACAGCTAAAACAATACTCGCTTGGCTGGTCTTCATCGGAATCTTCGCACCCTTCTAAATTTATCAAAAAATTTGAACATGCATGCATTTTTGCATGGAAAGAATGTAAAGCTGTGCGATCTTTAAAATTCAGCGCAGAATAAAGCACTATAAGATTAAGAGTGACAATACCACCAATCAAAGAAATTTCAAATTTTGGTCACTCTATTGAATATGTTTTCTTCGAAATATTTAAAATACTATTTCCTATCAAAACTCAGTTTAAATGAAGTTATTGGTGATCGTAAAATGAATATTTTAATAATACCTCATTCAATATGGACCGGAGTTCCTGGAAGAACCGACTATTTTATAAAACATTTAAAAAAAAGGAATGAAGTTCATATTTTGTCATGGGACATGCCATATCCTCTTAAGCTTAAAAATATTATTAAAAAAATTAAAAAATCCCGTGAAAGGTTCACAGAGGAAATTGAAAAAAATCTTATCTTACATCATGTTTCAAGACCATATATTATCCCTCCATTTAACAAGGGCGCTGTTAATAAACAAATCTCTGAAATTGTGGATGAATATGAAATCGATATAATATTTTCAGAAGCTTTTTATTGGGATTTAGTGCCACCATTTGAAAAAATCCCAGTGATTTATGATGTTGTAGACGATCACCTCTCCTTTTTTAAAGATGGCCCTTTACTGAGGAAGTTTATTGGGAAGTTCAGTAGAGTAGAAAGATCTTTCATAAAACAATTAAATGAAGCTAAAAAGACAGTATTTGTTTCATCTGTTCTCAATGAAAAATATGGGATACATACTAAAAGTTCTTCTGTAATATCCAATGGGGTTGATCTTCAAAGTTTTAAAAATGACAAGGATAGAAAATATGTTGATAAATTTGGCCTATACCAATATGAGCATGTAATTGGGTATGTAGGATACTTTGGTGAATGGTCAAACTTATACTTCACAGCTCTTCATTTGAAAAAGTTCTTGGATGAATCCAATAGCGTTCTTGTGGTTGCAGGAATTGGTCCTGAAATTAAGAAAGTAAAAAGAAAGATAGATTCTGAAAGGATAATCTTCACGGGGATGATACCTCCCAAGGAGATACCATCAATCATGAAAACATTTGACGTGGGACTCTTAACCTTTAAAAAATCTTCATATACAGATTCTGCAAGTCCAATAAAATATTTTGAGTATGCTGCTGCGGGTATTAAAGTACTATCCTCTCCTTTGGAAGAAGTGAAAAGGATAAATTTCAATAACACGGTTTTTTGCAATAAGATGGATGAACTCCCTTATTCATTGGAAAAGGCCCTATCACTAGATTTTGACAAGAAAAAACTCAAAAGTTCTCTTGAAAATTATGATTGGAAAGTATTGAGCAAAAACTTGCTGAAGATTTTTAAAGTCTACAAATAAAGGACTATTTATAAAAAACTTCTCTTAATTTAGATCTAAATTGTGCAATATAGCTTTAGCCTTTAAAACTATTTCTATAAATTTTTTGAAGTGCATGTTTGAAGGCTTTCTTAAACTTTTTCACTTGTTTTTCCTTCGAAAAAATGCTACTTATGTGTTTTAATTCTAAAGAAATTTTTTCTTTTTCACGTAAAGGCATATTATAAATTTCACGTATTTTTTTGGCTATTGTTAAAGGTTCATTATCTTCAATTATTAAAAAATCGAGATTATATTCCCTTAAAATGGTAGATTGGCCTGTATATTCTGTTATAATAGGTATCATACCCACTGACATGGCTTCAAAAACCGAAACTGGACATGGATCAAAATCTGCTGGGTGGACATAAATTGAGCATTTACTGAAATATTCTTCAAGGTGCTGTGTGTAACCAATTTTGTGAAGCCATTCATAGTTTTCATTTATAACATCTGCACATGACCCAATAAGATAGAGCTGAAAACCTCTATTATCACGATTTAAAATTTTCAAGGCTTCAACCAGATTGTCAAATCTCTTATCCGAAACTCTACGGTCGCCTATAAACATTAAATTGCTTGTATCAAGTGGACAGCTTATATTAAAATTTACATTGACGCCAAATGGATTTACTACACTTATATTTTGAATGTTGAAATACTCCGATGCAAACCTTTTGTTCATTTCAGAAACTGCTATGATGTAATCAACAAATGATAAGAAAAATTTCATCAAAGCTTTTTTAAATGGATTAGTCCTTGAAATTAAATAAAAGAATTTATCTGCATTAAGCAGGATTATCTTTGTCCGTGGATTTTTAATTTTTTTAAGTACGGCCAATGGAAGTCCAGATCCTCCTTCAGAAAGAATCACATCAAACTTCTTGTTATCAAAAATAATTGACTTTAAAAATATCTTAATTATAGATCTACGATCATTCCCATAATATTGCCATTCATTAGTTACGCCACTTGCAAAGGCTCCATGAACCTTGTGAGGTCCTTGATGGATGAAAAGTATCTTCATTTCATCACCCCCCACTATTATATTGTGAAACAAATTGTTTTCCCCAACCCCGTCTAAAGGAAACCTTAGCTTCACCATTTTGAATGTCTCATTTTTTTATTATAAATTTTCTAATGTTTAATACAATATGTGTCTAATTCTATTATTTGGAACCAATTCAACGTGACTGAAGTATTATTAACTTATCTGTAGAACTTCGAAGTTGATTTCATGTATTCCAACAAAGCCAAGTGAATTTTGATATTATAATATTGAACACAGACTAAATTGCTCAAAACCCACCCTAAAACCGATAGATCATCCCATTAGTTGCTTCGAAATTTTTTTGGTATCTATTAGGAAGAACATTAAAATTCACCTGGAAAAACTGTCATCCCTCTTTTTAATTGGTACCCATCCTTAAATGCTCTTAAAATATATTTCAAGTTTTTAGGGTTCTTTATAGAAAAATAAGCACCATATTTTAAAAATGTAATAAATGGTCTTAAATATCTTACAAGGATATTTTCACCGTATTTTCTGTTTAAATAAACTATATTTCTAAGGTAGTAGTATGTTTTCCAATCAAATTTTAATTCTTTAGTTACTCCAATTTTTTTATTTATTATCGCATTTGATACCATGTAGATAGGCCCATATTCCAATAATCTTATGGCATATTCTGTGTCATCTGCTATGATAAAAAAATCTTTATCTGGAAATCCTACTTTATCAACGGCCTTTGTATTGATGAGAGGACCTTCAAAGGATATGGTGGTAATCTTAAAATATTCCATCTTTAAATCATCTTCTGTCACACTATCATATATATAACCTTTTAAGAAATTTTTAAAATCTAATTTCTTTGTTTCTTGGATAAATGGCAATCCATTATAATATCTTACTGGAACTAAAGCAGATACTTTTTTAATCTTTCCATACATGTGGAGCAATTTTTCTAAAGTATCAGTAAGAGGTTCCACGTCATCGTCCATCAGCCATAACCAATCATAGCCGTCATTGTATGCCCTTTTTACACCCTCATGGAAACCGCCAGCTCCGCCAGTATTCTTATGCATCCTCACATATACCACTTTTATTGGTTTCCCATCATAAAGATTCTTAATAGTTGAAGTTCCATTATTCAAACTCCGAATGTAACCTTTTTCAAATAGTAATTCACTGGTTCCATCAGTTGAGGCATTATCAATGATATAGATAGCATTAAGTGGCCTCGTCTGCCTCCTTAAAGCTTCTAAACATTCGATTAGTAGTTTTTTGCGGTTGTAGGTCACGACTACTGCAGCTATTCTCATTTTATCTCTTTTTTGAATGTTGTGAGGGCCTTTTTCACGATCTCATCCATGTTATAATAGCGGTATTCTGCAAGTCTTCCGAGGAGTATAAGGTTTCCGTAACTTTCTGCGAGTTTTTTATACTTTTTATAGGTTTTCTGGTTTTCTAATGTGGGGATGGGATAGCAAGGTTCGTTTTTTCCTTCTATATGCTCTTCGGGGTATTCTTTGAGTATGATCGTCTTTTTGGTGCTAGTTGGGTGTATATGTTTGAATTCTGTTATTCTCGTGAAGTCATAATCATTTGGATAGTTTACTGTCGCCACTTTTTGGTACCATTCTTGGTTCAGTACCTCAAATTCGAAGTTTAGTGAACGGTATGGTAATCTACCATAACGGTAATTGAATAGTTCGTCGATTTTGCCAGTGAATATCAATTTACCCTTATATTCTCTGTCCATAAAAAGTATCCTGTCATTTTTTATTTTTAGTATCTCATGGTGGCCTGTGTTTAGCATTATTTTTATGTTTTCGTGGTCTAGGATATTTTGTATCATCTTGGTGTATCCTTCCTTGGGCACGGCCTGGTAACGATCTTGGAAGTATCTATCGTCCTTGGAAAGTAATATGGGCACGCGTCCTGTAACATTTTCATCTATTTCCTCTGGCTTTAATCCCCATTGCTTTTTTGTATAATTAAGAAATACTTTCTCGTAAATGTAATCGGCTAGGAATTTTAAGTCTTGGTCATCCTCTTCTAAAAGTTTGAGTATTGGTATGCGTTCTCCGTAGTCGTATTTTTGTAGTAGTTTTTTTTCAAGAGGCTTGGCAAGGGCCTCTGGTAGTAATTTGTGGAGTGTGTTAAGGTTGAACGGTAATGGTACAAATTTTCCATCAATAAACCCTAGAACATAGTGTTGGTATTTTTTCCATTTGGTAAACTGTGAAAGATACTTGAAAACATCATGATAATTTGTGTGGAAAATGTGTGGACCATATTTATGGACAATTATACCTGTATTGTCTATTTCATCATAACAGTTGCCTCCGATATGGTTTCGGCGTTCAACAACTAGTACCTTTTCATCTAGGATGTTGGCTATTCTTTCTGCTATTACAGCGCCCGCGAGGCCGGCGCCCACGATAATATAATTGAACACGTTCTCACCTAAATTATTTTGAGTTTTTTGAGCGCATTATACATCAGTATACATACTATGAATTCTGTTATGACAACTGCTATGGCAGCTCCTGTTGCAGATAATATCAGCGTTAAAATGATGAGCGTTATAAGGTGTATTATACCAGCTGTTATAAGTATCCTCGTGAACTTTTCCTTGTAACCAAAGGATACGAGACCTTGGATACCAAGGACGTTACTTATCCCCACGAGAAAAATTATAAATACTAATATTTGAAGAAGGGGTATGCTTTTTTGATAGGAGGATCCTGCAAGTATCCTTACTATGAATGGCGAGGCAAACACCAATACAAGATAAAAAATGAAGGTTAATGCACTTATTAGGATGAGTATCTTCTTCAACTCTGTCTTTGCACGTTCACGATCCTCCTTCTGCATCCTAGAAAAATAAGGGTATAGTGCTTGGCCAATGGGAGATATAAGACCCTGCAGGGCCCTTGTTATGTCCTCTGCCACTGCATAATATCCAAGTGTTGCATTATCAACAAGTAAACCAAGTATGAAACGGTTTGATGTTGTATAAAGGCTTATAGCTAACGTAGATATGAAGAGGTGCCAGCCTTCAACAAGCCGCCCTCTCACATCTTCCATGGTGGGTAACAAAAACTTCACCTTAAACTCTTTCATTACTATATGTTGACTATAAACTCCCACAATTATAAAACCTACAGAATTTATAAAGGGCACGAGGAGATAATCCCCAGGGCCTCTTACAGTAATGAATATAAGTGCAGTGTAAATAATCGAACCTAGAATCCGCAAGATACTAATGTATCTCATCTTTTCAATGCCTTGAAAAAACCAAACCGGAAAAAGGAGATTACCTATGACTAAGCCAAAAGTGAAAATGTATAGCAGATAATCACCACGAAACCTCTCAAAAAAAGATATGACAACCAGCATCACAAGGAAAGATAAGAACATCAATATTGTTTTTGCAACCATCACCGAACTATAAATACGTGAAATACGCCCCCTATCGTCACGGTTTATCGATATTTCCCTCGTAGCTGACAAATTAAAACCATAATCGGTCAAAATTTGAAAATAGCCAATGAAAGCAAGTGCAAATGCAACACGTCCAAAATTGGCCGGGCCCAAAACCCTTGTAAGATATGGGAAAGTTACAAGCGGAAGCAAATATTGCACCAATTGTATACTAGTAAGCGATAAAATATTATCAAATAGGCGCCGATATTCCTCGGTTGAAAGGATCAATTTCAATTTTGAGATCATGAAATAAACCTCATAGGTTTATTGGATTGGTTTCACATTTATTAAATGCTCTATCTAATATTTTTCTAAATTTGGACCTTTTATCTTCATAAACTTACGAATGGGAATGAAGTTATATTAGTGCCGTGTCCATAAAAAATTTTAAGTGTAGTGGAAAATTACATTAGTAGATTGAAGTTCAAGTTTAGGGTGGAATGTTGGATCTTAGTAGAATTTTTTTATAATATGACCCGCATCCTTTCTGTGGTAGATGAGCCAAAGCCGTAAATGCAGATTTTTATATTATGCCAAAACTAAAAAGAGATCAAATTTTTTGCTAAAAGGATTTATATGTCTCCCAAGAGATTATAGTGTTTATTTGCGTGAAGGCACTTATCTGATACCTGTTTTGGATGGGATGCTACGCTTGTTAAAATCAAGTGCAAAAATAATGAACATATCTGCAGTCCTCTTCTATATTACTTAAAGTAAAAAATGAAGTGAAAGGAAAGTGTTGATTTAAAAGTGCGATTCTTTCGTGACCGTGAGTAAAATGGAGAAGAACCCCCCTTAAGAGAATTTCCACCAATGTTTTGTTATTTATCCATCGGTAAAACTTCACGAAAAAAGGCTTTACTTTCAGAGAATGAAAGATCAAAATCATGTCTCCCAGAAAATATTCACCATAAGAAATTATGAAATCTTCTATAAAGGCGCTGATTTTGTGATTGATGCTTTTAAGGAGTAAAGAAAATTTTACAAGCGCTGAATTGTCTATAATGGGCTTATCTTGGCTGGATGTGACAAAAAAGGCTAACGCTAGCATCCAAAAATTTAAAGATTGGTTCTTCAGAGAATTAATATAGATTAGAGCCTAAACTTATGATGTGAATCATCTTCGCAATTTGGGAGATCAAGTCAAGCTTCTCCCACTTTTCTTAATAACATTTTCTATCTTGTATTCTATGTTCTCTTCTTCGAGCTTTCTTGCTATGCTTTTACTCATCCTACCAACAGCTAATACTAGGACGTTGAGGCCTCTTTTTGCCGCGGCTAAGGTTGCCTCTGGTGTTGCGAATTCAAAATCGACTTTCAAATTTAATTTGTTGGCCACAGCCCTTGCCACTGTCCCCATTATACCAACCTTGTCATGACCTTGAGCGTATATTTCTTTTATTTTTTTGAGGTTTGTGGCTCTGGATCCTCCTTCGTTTATCCTTGGGAGTACTATTATGGTTACTTTACCCTTTTTGAGGTTTATCAGTCCGCTAAGTTCTGTGAGAGCCACGTCTTCACCCTTCTTGGCGTCGTGTAGGACTTTTCCGTGGGCTTGGCCGTCTGTTCTCTTTTTTGCGTATAATATTCCGTCTTCCATGAAGAGTTCGACTTCTTCGCCCTTTTTGAGGTTTTCTTTTGCTATGGCTGGCCATGTTGACTTGTAAGTGCTCATTGTTTCTAACACGCTATCGGCATACTTTCTTAGTGTTATGGCTTCTCTTTTTAGTTTTTCTATTCCCCTTTTTGTTAGTTTGTAGTGTGATCTTCCGTCTCCTGCTTGTATGTACCCTTGGTCTGTTAGTGTTTTTATGTTTTCTGAGACGGCCTGTACTGTTATGCCTAGTTTTTCTGCGATGTCTCTTTGTCTTATGTGTGGTTGGTTTTCCGCTATCTCGGCGAGTATTTGGAATTTTGTCAGTTCTCCTTTCTTTTTGAATTCTTTCATTGTGTTCACCCTATTTTGCCTTCGAGTGAATTGTCCAATAATTCCAAGAATTTTTCCTCAGTTCCGGGTGGTATGTAGGCTCCGCATGCCATTGCATGTCCTCCTCCGCTGCCGCCGACTTTCTCTGCTATTTTCCTTATTATGGATCCGAAGTGTATACCATCTAATGCAAGGAGCCTCGAACAGCGTAAAGAAACCTTTGTGCCATGTTCTCTGATTCCTAGGCCTATTATGGGTTTTCTCCAGTCACCGTAGCCTATTATCATCCCTGCTATGGTGCCTATCACATTATCCTTTATTTCTGTAGTCTTGAAATATTGTAGGTTCTTTTTTTGTTTTAGGAGGTCTTCTGTTTCTATTAGTTCCACTTTTTCTGCTAGGTATCTTCTATGGGCTCTTGAAACACTTTCCAATTCATCTAGGGCCGATCCTCTTTCTCCTTTTAGTATTCTAAGGGCTAGTTCGATGTCGTTGTTCCGGCTGCAAGCGTTTATGGCCGTTGAAAATTCTGCCAAGTCCCGCAGTGGAGTGTATTTCTCCTCACCTGTAAGGTCGTAAGCTTCTGCAGATACTAGTTGGGGAATGTATTTCACGTACCTTGGGGGTACCTCCCTTGAGAGCATTTTAACAAGTTCCGAGAAAAGCTTGCTTTTTTCTTCCATGGTTAAATCGCATAAGCAACGGTATCTTTCCCCTTCCTTGTATGGTATCCCAAGCTTTTTCAATAACAATATAGATTCTGTCCTGTTATTAGTAATTGGGAGGTTAACATCACTGAAGTATGAAAGGGCCACAAATATGGGCTTTGTTTGCCTTCCATAGATTGATAGATCTTCTATGACATCTATTTGCCCCAGCCTTCTGCTGTCTTTTAGTATTTGATTGTTTAAGCCTGTTAGTTTGCCTGTTAACGAATTTTGCAAGTCTCCTACAGCTGATAATACGCCCATCCAGCTAGTCTCATATTGGTTGAATTTTTTTGAGAGGAGGTATGCCATTCCACCTCCTGATATTTGGGTTGAACCATCTATCCCATGCTTTATGGGGTTCAGTTCTAGCAGTTCTCCTTTCGGGTTCTTTCTTGGGAGTGGTGGATGGTGATCCAAGATTATGATCTTTGAATTGGATGTGGTGATCTCTTCTATGCGTTGGCCTGATCCCATGTCAGTGAAGATGGTAAGTTCATTTTCTATTTTGATGTCCTCGACTTGGTTTAAGTTTATGAAGTCGATTTCATGTTCTTTTCCTAGTCTTTCAAGGAGTATTGAAATAATAGCTCCGGCTGTTATACCATCACAGTCACGGTGGCTGTAAACTTTAATATCCTCTGAAGATTCTATGATATCCTTAGCTTTCAAAAAGCCTTTATCTAATCCTGGGGGTGTTTTCATATTATGCTCCCTTCTTTCGAGAAGCTTTTATCATTTTACTTATCTTGAGGAGTAATTCTCTCTTCTTTAGGTTGTTATGTTCTATTATGACCCTTCCACTGCGCTCCCACCATGATGGCGGATATGCTTTGTCTGCTTCTACCTTTGCCTTGAATTTTAACCTTTCAGCTGCTTTTCTGATCTCATTTAAGGTTGGAGATTCTACTGCATGCTTTCTTGGGATTTTCCTCCCTTCTTTTTTTGTTTTTTTAGAGTCGAGGTAGGCGGGCCATATGATTGTTTGCATCTGTTATCAGTCCCCTGAAAGTTCTTGGAACAGTCTCGTGAGCATGTCTTTTATCGTGTAATTTTCGGGGGTTATCGCGGTTATACCATATTCTTTGAGTTTTTTGGCGGTTATGGGGCCAATAGCGGCCACTATTATTCCACTATTGGATAATTTTTCTATTATATCCTCTTTTTTGTCTTTAGCCGCTTTTATGAGGTTTTCCACGGTTAATGGACTTGTGAATGTTATGGCATCTATCTCCTCTTTTAATATTTTTTCTATGAGTTTTTGGATTCTGTCGCCTTTGGGTCTTGTGGATTTGTATGCTTCTGCTATATAAACATTGGCACCCATTTTTTGGAGGCTTTCTGGTAATATGTTTCTGGCTGCGAGCGTCCTTGGTATTGCAACATTCTTGTTTCGCATATCATAAACTGATAATGCTTCGACTAACCCCTCTGCGGTGTAATCTGATGGGATTACATCTGCCTCTAATCTTAGTTCTTTGAGTGCCTCACGGGTTTTGGGGCCTATAACTGCGATTTTCGAACCTGGTTTTAGTTCTATTTTCTTGCAGTGTTTTTTTAGGGATTTTATGGCTGCTGGTGATGTGAAGATTATCCAATCGAACTCTTTGAGGTTTTCGCATAATCTTATTAGGGTTTTTGTTTTGGGGGTTTGGATTTGGAGTGTTGGTGCGACGAATGGTGTGCCACCCGCTTCTTTTATTAGTTTTATGGCTTCTTCGCATCTTTCCTCTGGTCTTGTTATGGCTATTACTTTGCCCTTCAAGTCCATTATGGGTCCTCTTTTATTATTTTCTTGTATAGGTTTACTATGTGTCCTATGATGATTATTGCAGGTGGTTTTATATTCTTTGTGTGTATGTCTTCTAGTGTTGCGAATGTTATTTTTTCTTTTTCTGTTGTGCCATTTTCTATTGCGCAGACTGGTGTGTCAGCTGGACGATATCTCATGATCTCTTTTGTGTTCTTTTCGAGGTTGCCCACACCCATTAATATGATAATGGTGTCTGCTTTGTAATCCCAATGTACCTGTTTTTTTTCCTTTGTAGGGTCTTCATGGCCTGTTACGACAGTGAATGAAGTTGCAAGGCCTCTGTGGGTTATGGGCAAGCCGGCTGCCGTGGGCACTCCTATGGCGGAGGCTATACCTGGTATTGTCTTTGTTTTTATTCCATGGGATTTTAGTGCTAGGAGTTCTTCACCTCCGCGGCCGAATACGAATGGGTCGCCCCCCTTTAATCTGACCACTATATTGTTTTTTTTAGCTTCTTCGACTATTATCCTGTTTATCTCTTCTTGTGTCTTGGAGTGTTTGCCGGGTTTTTTACCGACGTATATGAGTTTAGCATCCTCTGGGGCATATTCTAGGATTTTATTGTTGATTAGACGATCATATATTATGACATTAGCCTTTTTTATGATTTTTAGCGCTTTTAGTGTGATGAGTTCTGGGTCTCCTGGTCCCGCGCCGATAAGATATACTACCATACTTTACACCTTAATGTATTCTATTATACCCTTGAAAAATTTTATACCATCCGCGGATCCTAAAATGGCCTCTGAAGCCCTTTCTGGGTGGGGCATTACTGCACATACGAGCCCTGACTCGTCACAGACTCCTGTTATACCCTCCAATGACCCGTTGGGATTTTCTGAATAAAATTGTAAAACTACCTGATCATTATCCCAAAGCTCCTCTAGGTTCTCAGTGTAGTATCTTCCTTCTGCATGGGCGATTGGCATCCTAATAATCTCATCCTTCCTATAAAGTGAAGTGAATGGTGTTCTGGTAGTTTTAACTTTTAGTTTTGTCCATTTGCAATTGAATTTTGGGTATTCATTAACTGTGAAAACCCCGGGTACTAGGCCGACTTCCGCAAGTATCTGAGCTCCATTACATATTCCCAGTACTGGTTTTTCTTCTTCTACAAGCTCTTTTACACCATCCATAACTGGTGTTATGGCTGCTATCGCCCCTGCCCTGAGATAATCCCCATATGAGAACCCCCCAGGTATTATAACCGCGTCTAAATGTCCTAAGTCTTCTTGATCCCACCATATGTATTCTGGTTTGGCCCCCACCAATTTTAGGACGTGGTAGACGTCTCTGTCACAATTTGATCCTGGGAATCTTATAATTCCAATCCTCATATTTAATCCTCAGGTTTTATATTAATTTGATAGTCGTGTATTACCGGATTGCAGAGGAGGCGCTGGCACATGTCCTCAACTTCTTCTTTAACCTTCCTCTCGTCATCTTCTTCCATCGTAAAAGTTATAATATCCATTGTATTGGTATTTTCAACCTCGTATCCTAGCAGTGCCAAGGCTCTTTGTATTGTGGCTGCTTCAGGGTTTAGCATGCCCCTTTTTAATTTTATCCTAACTTCAACATTGAATTTCATAATAGATCATCCTTTAGTTTCCATCTTTTTTTATCCTCCTCATCCAGGATTAGTGAGGCAACTTTCCTATAAGCTTCTATTATGTTGCCTTCACCTCTCCTAAAAAGGTCCTTGTCTAGAGTTTTTCTGGTTTTGATGTCCCATAATCGGCAAGTGTCTGGGCTTATCTCATCACCCACTAGTAATCTACCATTGTATCGTCCAAATTCTAATTTAAAATCTGGTAGTAGTAGGCCTTTATCCTTTAGGAACCCTTTTAAGGTGCTGTTAACCTTTAATGTTATATTCCTTATTTTGTCTAGTTCTTCCATGGTTGTGATGCCAAGGGCCGTGGCTATGTCATCATTGAGCATAGGATCCCCATATTCATCACTTTTGTAGTCTATTTGTATTATGGGCTCCTTGAATTCTTGTCCCTCCTTAAACGGGTACCTTCTTGTGAGACTTCCTGTTGCTATGTTCCTCGCTATAACTTCTATGGGTATCATCTCAAGTTTCCTAGCAAGGATGTATCCTGGTTTTACCAATCTTATATAATGTGTTCCTATATTAGCGGCTTCAAGAACCTCAAAGAACTTGGCAGATATTATAGAGTTGTAGTATCCTTTCATAGGGATCTTGTCACGTTTTTCACCATCACCTGCGGTTATATCATCCCGGAACCTGATCATGATCTCATCTGGATGCTCTGTATCATATATGTCCTTCGCCTTGCCAGTGTAGAGTAATTTTCCAACTTTCATGGTTATCACATCTTCCTAGGGGAGAACTTATATAAGTGTTGGGACCATTATTTTGATATATTATCGACAAAGTTTAAGTATACATCTGTTCATGATTATACACTATAATCCCAGAGTATAAAGATCATGAAGCTTCTCCAGGTGAAAATAATGTGTGGTATAGCTGCTTGCATGCTAAAAAATGGTAAAGCCGCCCCAATATTACTAGGATGTGTTAAAAGGTTGGAATATAGGGGTTATGATTCCGTTGGTATCGCAACACTCAATTCAAGCATAATAGTCGAAAAAGACGAGGGTAAAATAAAAGATTTTGAAAAATCTCTAGATCTTTCTAAATTAGCAGGTAGGATAGGCATTGGCCACGTTCGCTGGGCAACACACGGCCCTCCAACAAAGGAAAATGCACATCCACACCTAGATTGCGAAGGAAAGATAGCAGTAGTCCACAATGGGATAATTGCAAATTATGAGGAACTAAAAGATGAACTTAAAAGTGAGGGGCACAAGTTCGCATCAGAGACAGATACTGAAGTCATAGCACACTTAATAGAAAAATATAAAAATAATGGACACAACCTCGAAGAGGCTGTTAAAAGAGCTCTTAAACGTTTAAAGGGCTCTTATGCGATAGCTGTGATTTCATCAGACGAACCTGATAAGATTATAGGCGCCAGGAAGGAAAATCCATTAATAGTGGCGAAGGGTAATTCAGGATATTTTCTGGCCTCAGACACCCCAGCCATATTAGAACATGCAAGAAATGTCATATTCTTAGAGGATAATGAAATGGTCATAATAGATGATACAGGACACCAAATAAAAGACTTAGAAGGTAAAATTAAAAAGAAAGAGTTCGAATACATTGAATGGACCCCCGAAATGGCTGAAAAAGGCGGCTACGAGCACTACATGTTAAAGGAAATATACGAGCAACCACAAGTTCTAAGAGACACTCTCAGGGAATTCAAAACAGTCCAAAAAGTTGTGGATGAAATAGGGGAAATAAAAAGGATATGCTTCGTGGCATGTGGAACCTCATACCATGCAGCCCTCGTCGGCAAATACCTTTTTGAAAGCATCCTCCACATACCGACAGATGCCATAATAGCAAGCGAATTCCAATACACTGCCAACACGCTCGACGAGGAAACCCTTGCAATATTCATAACACAATCAGGTGAAACCGCAGACACACTCAACGCATTAAAAGCCGCTAACAAAAAGTCAAAAACATTAGCAATAGTAAATGTCCTCGGGAGCACAGCCACAAGGGAAGCAGACCACGTAATATACACTCGAGCGGGTCCGGAGATGGCTGTCGCGGCAACAAAAACCTATATATGCCAATTAGCTTGCATATACATGTTAGCAGCCATCATAGGCCAGAAACCCGAGCTCATAGAAGACTTGAAAAAACTCCCCAAAGAAATAGAGAAAATACTAGGAAAAGAGGAGTTCATAAAAGAGATCGCAGAAACCTACAAAGACAAGCCTGATTTCCTGTTCATTGGACGCGGATTCTCATATCCAACAGCACTTGAAGGAGCCCTAAAACTCAAAGAAATAACATATATTCACGCTGAAGGTTACGCTTCCGGAGAACTAAAACACGGCCCCATAGCATTAATAGAAGAAGGGGTGCCAGTAGTGGCCATAGCACCCCCACCACTCCCATTAAAAACAAAGAAAATAGAAGATAAGGATGAATTCCACAATTCACATAGTTTAACCTTAAGCAATGTTGAAGAGGTTAAATCAAGGGGTGCGGAAGTCATAGGTCTTGGAGCAGAAGATGATGAAGAATTTAAAAAGAATACAAGTGTCTACATATCATTTAATCCAAATATAAGAGAAGAAATATCACCAATCCTCTATATCATACCATTACAGCTCTTAGCCTATCATATCAGTGTAATGAAAGGCGAAGACCCTGATCACCCAAGAAACCTTGCAAAGTGCGTAACAGTAGACTAAAAATTTCAGAGAGTCCACTGAAAAAACTTTAGGGTTAACCAAGCTCCTTGGAGGAAGGCGACCCCCCCAGCGAGGTCTTTTCATTCCATAAAACTAAATAAGTTAATATTGGGGGGATCCAAAAAAACCAACCACCTTCATGTGTGTGGGTCTTCCACACACAATTTTTAATGGTTTCTTTGAAATCCTTCCTAGACTCAGAGTTCGTAAACTTCTTCAGGTGTTAATATTGTCGCCCCACCATCTTGCAATGCTTTTATTGTCCTGTCTATGTCGTCAGCTTTTAAAAATAGTATAGCTTTGTCTTCTTTTTCATGTACAAAAGCGTATATGTATTCTAGGTTTATCTGAGAATCTTTAAGTATTTTTAAGATGGATGCAAGGCCTCCTGGTCTGTCTTCTAATTCTACTGCTATTACTTCATTCGTTTTAACTGCGAAATCGTTTTTTTCAAGAATCTTCTTCGCTTTCTCCGGTTCCGGGACTATGAGCCTCAGTATACCGAATTCTGAAGTATCCGCTAAGTATAATGCTCTAATGTTTATATCCGCATCCTTTAATGTGTTGAGGGCTTTCCAAAGTCTTCCTTTCTTGTTTTCTAGGAATATTGAGATTTGTTTGACCTTCATATTATGAACCTCAAAATTTTCTTTTATCTATAACTCTAACCGCCTTTCCTTCACTCCTTGGCAAGGTTTTGGGTTCTACAAGGGTTACTTTAACCCTTAATCCTATCTCATCCCTTATATATTCTTCAATTTTCTTTTGTAGCTTCATCATTTCCCCTATATCATCTGAGAAAACCTCTGGTGAAGTTTCAACTTTAACTTCCATTTCATCCATAAGATGTGGCCGGGTTACGATTATCTGGTAATGAGGTTGGAGTCCGTCAATTTTAAGCAAAGCCTTTTCTATCTGTGAAGGGAATACTGAAACACCTCTTACCTTTAGCATGTCATCGGCACGCCCTGTTATCCTTGAAATCCTTGCTAAGGTTCTCCCACAACCGCATTCAGTATAGTTTATTGAAGTGATGTCCTTTGTGCGGAATCTGATAATTGGCATCCCAACTCTCGTAAGGGTCGTTATGACGAGTTCACCCCGTTTTCCAGGTGGTAATGGTTCTCCTTTACTATTTATAATTTCAGGAAAAAAATGATCTTCGAAAATGTGTAAACCGTTCTTTTCTGAGCATTCCATAGCGACTCCTGGGCCGATGATTTCTGTGAGCCCATAAATATTGAAAGCGGGTGCATTGAAACGTTTTTCAAGTTCTCTTCGCATCTCTTCGGTCCACATTTCGGCTCCGAATCCTATAGCTTTTAGTTGGAATTCCCGTGGATTGTAGCCTTCTTCTTCCGCAACCTCTGAAAGGTATAACCCATAAGATGGTGTGAATATTATGACTGTTGTCCCAAAGTCCTTCATTATCTCGATTTGTCTTCTTGTCTGGCCAGTTGAAATGGGGATTACTGTTGCACCTATTTTCTGCGCTCCATAGTGTACTCCGAATCCTCCTGTGAATAGACCGTAACCGTGCGTATTTTGTATGATATCATCTTCTGTAACCCCCATCATTGTAAGGCCCCTCGCCATCACTTCACTCCATATTTTTATGTCCTCTTTTGTGTAACCTGAAACCACGGGTTTTCCTGTGGTCCCTGAGGATGTGTGCACTTCTATTATCTCCCTTTTGGGGGTTGCGAACATCCCAAAAGGATAAGCTTTCCTGAGATCATCTTTTGTCGTATAGGGTAATTTTTTTATATCATCAAGAGTTTCAATATCCTCAGGGTAAATATTATTCTCATCGAATTTCTTCTGGTAGTATGGTACCTTCTCATATACCCTCTTTAGGGTATCCTGCAATCTTTTAAGTTGTAATTCCTCTAGATCATCCCTTGTAATGCATTCCATTTCTTCATCCCAGATCATCTAAACCAGCCCTCTTTTTTTAACTAAAAAAATATTGAAAGTTTTTTGATAAAAAAATAGTTTTTGCCTAGGGTAGGATTATTCGCGAAAAAAATAAGAAAAAAAGGAGAATTTTAGAGTGATTCTATCCTATTGTTTACTTCATCCCAGTTTATGATGTTCCAGAATGCTTCAACATAGTCTGGGCGCAAGTTCTTATAATCAAGGTAGTAGGCGTGTTCCCACACATCTAAAACAAGGAGAACCTTACATTGTGGTATTAGGTTAACATTGTGCTTCTCAACTTGGACTATGAGTAGACGATCCGTGAGTGGACAATATGTTAGCATGGCCCACCCAGAACCCTCAGTGCTTAGAGCAGTCTGTGAAAATTCCTCCTTGAACCTTTCGAATGTTCCGAAGTCATTTTCTATATGATCTTTGATTTTGCCGTGGGGTTCTCCCCCGTTCTCGTCTGCAGGGCCCATGTTCTCCCAGAAGAACCTGTGTAATAAGAAGCCTCCAACATGGAATGATAATTCCTTTGCAATGGCTTTATAGTCTATGCTTGCATTTGATTCGCGGGCTTCATCCAATTTTTTAATTAGGTTGTTGGCACCGTCCACATAGGCTTGATGGTGCTTCTGGTGGTGTATTCGCAGTTGTTCCTCTGAAATATAGGGTTCAAGTTCATCATACCCATAGGGCAATTCTGGTAATTCATAAAATTTCTTTTCCATGATATCATCCTATTTTATAATTTTTTGTAGCAGAGCCACCAGTCAAAGCAGTTTTCTTTGCCTTTTCTCTTCTTGGCGGTTTCAATGTCTGTTGGTGGCGGTATAATAACCCCCTCGCCAATTATCTCATTTTCAGGCCAATTGGCTGGCAGTGCAACGCCCTCTTCGTCGATTGTCTTGAAACCTTTTATCATACGGAGTATTTCATCCATGTTACGTCCAAGCTCCTGTGGATAATAGAGTATGGCTCTTATTATACTCTGTGGGTCTATGATGAAAACTGCCCTTACTGTGTTGGTTGGTCTTGCAGGGTGTATTAACCCGAGTGTATCAGCTACTTTCCCTGTGTCTGCAATTATGGGAAATTCTATTTCTACTTCCATGTTCTCTTTTATCCATTCGGTCCATTTTAGGTGTGAGAATACTTGGTCTACGCTTAATCCTATTAGTTCACAGTTTAGTTCCTTGAATTGGGGGTATCTTTTTTGGAATGCTATGAATTCTGTTGTGCAGACTGGTGTGAAATCTGCTGGGTGGCTGAATAGTATGAACCATTTTCCCTTGTATTCTGTTGGGAGTTTCATCATCCCATGTGTTGTCTGGACTTCCATTTCTGGGAACTTGTCCCCTATAAGGGGCATTCCCTCCTTTTTATCTTCCATTATTTTTATCCCTCCTTTTCATCTGTTGGTGGGTTGAATACTCTCCCAGCGAGCTCGTTATCTACCATTAGGATGCCCGCCGGTGATTCAGATGCAAGTTTAACCTTCCTGAGGAGTTCCTTTGCTGACTCCTCCTCTTCAACCTGTTCCGCCACGAACCATTGGAGGAAATTATAAGTGGCATGATCCTTCTCCTCCAGGGCCAAATCCACAAGATCATTTATTAGACCTGTGACTTTCCTTTCATGCTCTAGTACATGTTTACTAACATCTAATGGGGATTCCCACTCTTCGGGTGGTTTTTCGATCGTTTCAAGGGTTACTCGCCCATCTCTTTGGACTATGTAATCGAAGAATTTCATGGCATGGGTTAGTTCCTCTTGTGCCTGGACTCGCATCCAATTAGCAAATCCTGGCAGGTCAGAGGCCTCATAATATGCGGCCATTGAAAGATACAAATAGGCTGAATATAATTCCGCATTCAATTGTTGGTTCAAGGCTTCTTCCATCCTTTTACTTAACATTTTTTCATCATCTCCTCAATTTTTTCTTTAATCTCATTGCAAGTTTGTCTAACCTTTCAAAATCTTCTTTGCGAGGTTTGCCCTTTATGAGCACGGGCTCTAAAAATTCGACATTTATGGTCTCAAGTAGTTTTTTGGTTTCTTTTTCGATGAGGGTGCCCCAACCATATGATCCTATTAATGCAATGTATTTTATTGGTGGTTTGAGCATGTTAACAAGGTATAGTGTGGAGGCTACACGTGGATGCGGCCTAGTTAATACTGTGGGGGATGCTATGATCATGGCCATTGAATCGACGAGTTCCATTAAGAGCTCCCCCGTATTAGTATTTGCAAGGTTTAATACTCTGGTTTCAACATTCAAGTCCATGAGTGTTCTTGTGATGTGTTTGACCATGAGTTCCGTGCTTCCATGCATTGAAATATAGGCTATGACCACCTTTTTTGATCTCTGTGATAACCATTTTTCATAAAGGCCTAGTATGATTTCTGGTTTTTTTATGAGGGGGCCGTGTGATGGTGCTATCATTTTTATTTCAAGGTTTTTGAGCTTTTCGAGGTTTCCTTGTACCATTTGGGAAAATGGCATCATTATATGGGCATAGTATCTTTTGGCCTCCTCGTGGATGTCCTCTAACTTCGATATTGTCTTAGTTGTTGCAAAGTGTGATGCAAAAAAGTCGCAAGAAAATAGTATAGCTTCTGGTAGGAGATATGTTACCATGGTGTCTGGCCAGTGAACCCAGGGGGTTACTATGAAATTTAGTTGGTGGTGGCCGGCCGATAATATTTGTCCATCTTCTATACTCTGGATTTTATCAGCTGGGATTCCTAATAGATTTTCTAGGAGTTCTTTGCATGCTCTTGTCCCTAGGATCTTAGCATTGGGATATTCCCTTAGCAGGGTGGGTATTGCACCCGAGTGATCTTGTTCTGCATGTTGTGATATTATATAATCTATTTGAACATTTAAGGATTCAAGATCCTCTAATAGTTCCCCCGCCATTGAGGGTTCTGTGGAATCTATTAGGATGTTCTTCTCGTCTTTTATCAAAAAAGAATTGTATGTTGTACCCTTTGGAGTTTCTAATATGCTGTCGAAGGTTCTTCTATCCCAGTCGAAGTTTTGGAGAGCGTAAACGTCCTCTGCTATTTTTTTAATTACCATTCTAATCAATCTTCTTGAATTGGTCCTTTCCCACTCCACAGATGGGACAAGTCCAATCATCTGGCAAGTCCTCGAAGGGTGTTCCAGGTTTTATACCATGGTTTGGGTCACCCTCCTCTGGATCATAAATATATCCGCACATCTGGCACTGGTATTTATCCATTTTAACCCCCAACCCATACACCCCCTTTAATCTAATGGTTTAAACATCCTCTTAGGAGCCCCACAGGAAGGGCACCTCCACAAGTCGGGTAGATCTTCAAAAGGCGTTCCTGGGGGCGTGTCCCTACGCGGTTCGCCCTTCTCTGGGTCATAGATGTATCCACAAACCTTGCACTTATACTTCTTCAAAGATGACACCATACAAAATTTTAAACACTCAATAGTATTTAAAATTATCGAACAAATTATAATACATCTTGTATGCCACCATAGGCGTCGTACAAAAATATAAGCCATCTATTGCTAATATAAAATCCACTGCTTGTTTAAATGCGTGTTCTGGAATTTTATAGGTGCATGTTAAACTATTGCTGGCATGCCCCTTCCAACTAGTCATATTTGAAAGCTCATATTTAATAACTTGATCCTATCATCCATTATATTTTAGCAGTTAGATGTGGGATAAAAAGGAGCATTCTCCCCCCTATAATGGCCCATATTAGAGTGAATATCAACCATAATTTATTGAGATCCTCTCTATGTCATGGATAACATATTCTCTGGCTAATTGTCTGTTCAACATCCTTTCCTCATCCTTGGGACTTTTTTGTAAAATTAACCCTCCATTATGTAATATCATTTCTTCAGAGATTTGTTTTCTCTTCTTATAGCTTTGATGATGGCCTCATGGGTCCGAAACTCTGGAGGGCACATCTCGCCTATACTATTCTATCAGGAAAGTTAGGGTCTCTGATGATGCTTCCCCATACTCGTTTTCGCATATAATAATTTCACTCGCTCTTCCTACTTAGATAAAAAAAAGTATGGAAAAGCCGCAATGAATGTTAAAATATCCAAATCTTCCATGATATTCTAAACTTTAAAGTTTATAATTTTGGTAGACCGGCATAGCATCGTAATAACATTTACATATAAAACATAAAGTTGGGGGGTGTCTGGTGACAAATTTGGGACGCTCGTTGTTAATCGTCTATACAGCCATGTTTGACTCTGAAGATTATTTTATTGGCCATATCAACATTCTATTTCGTGAGCAAACCAATGTAGCAAAAGGATTCCCATAAGCCTTCCAGCACCCCACTTATATATTCTTCAGTTCATATATGGGCATTGATATCTCAAAATTTTTAACTGAAATTTGTACTCTGATTTTCAAATAATAGCTTGAAAACTTTTATAATGGAATCTGCCCCCAATATCCGTTGAGATTCCAATCAGAGATACTCCCCCCAAAGGAATCCGCCACAACCGCAAATAGAAATATTAGTCATTTTGCCTTCACTATATTGTGACTATCCATATTAGACAATATTCTGCATCACTAATGTTCTTTTTAACGAAAAGCACGATATTGCCAGTATTTTAGATGTTGAACTTTTGGGGATTTTTATTTACTAATTCGTCTCGTTGCCTTTCATAATCCTTAGCCTCGTACATGAACTTATTCGCAAGTTCTAGACTGTCATTGGCCGATTCTATCTCATCTATTCTGAGGAGTTGTATTGCATTTTTAAGTTCTGAGGTGGCGTTCAATTTTGCATCTATTTCCGCTAATACAAGTTTCAAATATTCTACGAATACCTCATCCCCTGCCTCTTCTGCATATGCCATGGCCTCGGATGTTAAAAGTCGGGCCGCATTATATTCAGATGATGCTGATTCACATTTTTCAAGAGCACTCTCCAGCCTATGACTGTTCACATCCTCTGCAGCCCCATTGTAATATTCATCACCCTTTTTAAGGTGTTGGTTGATATCCCCTGATAACCTGTTTATTTCATTTATATTAGAAATGCACCCACTGCAAGAAACGATTATAATTATAATGACTAATACAAGTCTTCTTTTCATGTTTCTTACTCCTTCGGGGAGAGAACACACCATGTATGTGGTGTCTCCCAGAATTCCCTGGAGAGACCCCCCAACATTAACATGCTTTAATCTGTAGACCATAGGGGGCTCGACGCTCTTTTTAATCATGCCATAGTCCATGTATGTTACAATATGATCTTACCATGATTTTCTTGGTTGGTTTTTCTCTGAATGTTGCCTCTGGCTTGTCACCTGCTTTGAGGGTTTTCCTTAACACTTTATCATCTATTATGAGTTCTATCCATTGGATGTGGTGGCCTTCCTCCATTGGATGTGCTGTTTCACCAACTTTCACTTTTAGGCCTTCTTCTGTCTCCTCTACTATGGGGATGTGTTTCTCCGGGCCTACGTCTGTGTGCCTTGCTAAGAGTAGCTCCATTGGCTGGTCGCAGCATACTAAGCGCCCTTCACCGGGGTTGAGAATTTCGACTATGTTACCACATATGTTGCATCTGAATATTTGGTTTATACTCGTCAATTTTCCCCTCCTTAATATTTTTCACATTTTACTTGGAAGTATCTGCTCGGATGGTCGCATGATGGACATTTTTCAGGCGGCTTTTTGCCTTTATGTGTGTAACCGCATTTTCTACAAGTCCATATGACTTCTTCATCTTTCTGGTAAACCCTATTGGACTCTACAAGTTCTAGGAGCTTTTTGTACCTTTCTTCGTGGTGTTTTTCAGCGACTGCTATGGCTCTTAGGCGTTTAGCTATATCATGGTACCCTTCTTCTTCCGCGATATCTGCAAATTCAGGGTACATTTCACTATACTCATAATTTTCCCCTTTTATAGCCGCTTTAAGATTCTCAGCAGTGTCTGATAATGTGAGTGGGGCTTCTGCCTCCACCGTTATAGGATCATCGGCTCCTTTTAGTTCTTGTATCATCCGGAATAACCATTTTGCATGTTCTCTTTCATTATCCGCTGTTAAATTAAATATCTCAGAAATTTGTTCAAATCCTTCCTTTTTAGCTATTTTAGCATAGAATGTGTATCTATTCCTTGCTTGGCTTTCACCAATAAAAGCCTTAATTAAATTCTTAAGGGTTTTGCTCATGCTTTTCACCTCCTCTTTTTAATGGTTTTGGAATTTAATATTGGAATTACAACGCTGAGAACCATCAGAGCAGCCCCCAAGGGTGGGTTTATTTGCTTGTATAGTATTCCTGTGGCGAGGGGTATAGCTACTATGTTGTAGATTGCAGCCCATGCAAGGTTTTCCTTTATCTTATTATGAGCTGCTATAGCAATTTCTAATATACTTGGAATATCCAATGGGGTCCCCCATGGGATTATGATATCAGCGCCTTCGATGTCCAATTTATGACCTGTTCCTATGGTTATCCCAAGATCTGCTTGCTTTAGGGCTGGTATGTCATCTGGTTGGCTTATCATCCCAACCCTCAGCCCATCTTCTTGCATTTTCTTGATTTTTTTGGCCTTTTCTTCTTTTGTGAGTTCTGCGTGGTATTCATCTAATCCTAGTTCCATGGCGATGGGTTCGGCGACTTTCTTATGGTCTCCTGTTAACATTATACATTTTATTCCCTTGTCTTTGAGGGTCTTTATTGTCTTTTTCGCCCCTTTTTTTATTTTGTCTGAGAGTCCGATGCACCCTTTAAGTTCATCGTTGATGATTATAAATGCGAGTGTTTTTCCTTGATCTATCATTTCTAGGATTTTTGGGTTTTCTATTTGGAATCCTAGATCTTTAATGTGTTTGTAACTTGTGATTTGGATCTTCGTATCTCCTACGTATCCTTTGATTCCTTTTCCTGGGATTGTTTTAGATTTTTTCACTGGTATGGGCTCCTTGGCTACTTCTCTTATACCCTTTGCTATGGGGTGTTGGCTTTTGGATTCTATGGCAGCGGCATAGTTGATTATGTCACCTTCATCTATTTCATCATCTAAGGATATGATATCTGTTACTTTGAATTGGCCCGTTGTGAGGGTTCCTGTCTTGTTGAATACCATGGTGTCTAGTTGGCGTGCGGTTTCATATGATTTTTTGTTTTTTATGATTATACCATTCTTTGCAGATATTATCGTGGCTGCTAAAATTGCAGTGGGTGCTGCTAATCTGATGGCATGTGGTGATGCTGCTAAAAGTACTGTTATCGCATGTTCTAGTGCTGGTGTCATGCTTTCCCAGTAGAAGAATGTGAGTATTGCTAATGCGATCACTATTATTATGAGGGTGGATGCAATTTTGTCTGCTGATTCTTGTATTGTGGTTTTATCTTTTCTTCTTAAAAATTCTATTATTTGGGGGATGAATGATCCTTTGCTGGTTGCTATTGCTTCTATTAGGATAGGTTTTTTGATGTTTATTGCTGCTGCTGTCACTGTTTCTCCTGGAGTCTTCTCTATATTGTTTTTAATGATTGGGTGTATCACGGTTGAACCTTTTATTATTATACCATCTGTTGGTATCACTTCCCCGTTTTTTACTAGTATGAGGTTTCCCGGCCTTATATTATCTGTGGGGGCGTTCTTGACCTTTCCGTTCTCTATAATATGTACATTCTCCGGTATGCTGCGCATAGGCTCTTCTAATGGTTCCTTAATTTTTTCTGTTAATTTTTTTCCGAGCCAACGCCCAAATAATATTATCATGATGATTATTGCCAATTCTATGGGGATAATCCCTGCTGAAGGTGTTGATATGACGTAGAGGTAGGCCGTCGTAATTGCGATAATCGCTAAAATCGTGGATCCTAGTTTTTTCTCTTTCAATTCTCTAAAAGCGTCTCTAAAGAATGGATAGCCTCCATAGAAAAAAATCATAGAGGATAGTAATATTGTGCCCCAGTATCCTAGGCTGGATCCTACTATGGCGATTATGGCTATTGTTAGCAGGGTGCAGATTATGAGCCTTTTTTTGAAAGTTTCCATGGGGGATAGCACCCCGATCCCATTATTTGGTTAGGATATCTATTATAGCTTCTGGGTCTTTTATGGGTGGATGGCAGGTTTTATCCTTGCATAAGTAATAGGTGCACTCATTGAGTAGTTTCTTATTTCTTAATGTTTCCGGTGCGAATGACCAGTCACTGTCTTCCAGTTTAAGAGTCACTGTAAAGTATGGTATAAATGTACTTTTTAGTTTATGGGGTATGCATGATCTTGTCCGAGCTGCTATAACTAAACTACTGCCACCTGTTTGGTGCCAGTGAGCCCCCACCAAAAGTAAGGTATAAGCTAGAGGTATTCGTTTAATCTTGGCTACGAATGACTTTATGATGTGTTCTGCAATTTTGATCATAGCTTCATCTTCTAGTATGCTACCCATTCTTAACAAGTTTAGTGCATGAACAGAATTACCTGATGGTGTTGCACTATCAGAACCCTCTTTTTTCCTTATTAAAAGACTATCAGAATAATCAGCCGTGAAAAAGAATCCCCCATTCTCATCATCTCTGAAATGTTCGTTTAATTCCTCTGATAATCCTAGGGCGAGTTTTATGTATTTTTCATTGAAGGTTGCGTCATATAATTCTAGTATCCCCCAGATGAAGAAAGCGTAATCATCAAGATTGCCCCAAATTGCACTTTCACCATCCCTGTAACGATGCATCAACCTCCCATTCTTATAAAGTTTGTCCATGATAAATTCCAGCGCATCCTCGGCTACATTCAAATACCTCTTGTCTCCCAGTACCTTATAGCCCCTTGCAAAGGCTGCTATCATAAGCCCATTCCAGTCTGTAAGTATCTTATCATCCTTATTGGGTGGTGTCCTCCTCGACCTATAATTGAAGAGTTTTCTTCTACCATCCTCCACTTCCTCTAGGAATTCAGTGGGGTCTATTCCTTTCTCTTCTGCGAATTTTTCTGGCATGGTCTTCATATAAAGGACGTTTTTGCCTGAGGGTTTTCCGGTCTCATCTAGTAGGTTGCCCTCTTCTTTGACATTGAAGAATTCACAGAGCAAATCAGAATCTAAAATTTCTCTTAATTCTTTCATTGTCCAGAGATAAAACTTGCCTTCTTCTCCTTCACTTTCCGCATCCTCTGCCGAATAGAACCCACCCTTGGGGGATCTCATCTCCCTTATAACGTATTCAAATATTTCTTTTACTGTTTTCTTGTAGAGTTCCTTTCCCAATACTTGATAGGCTTCAAGGTATGCTATGGCCATTAAAGCTTGGTCATAAAGCATTTTCTCGAAATGGGGTATCCTCCATGTAGGGTCAACAGTGTAACGATGAAAACCATACCCTACATGGTCGTAGATACCCCCAAAGCGCATTTTATCAAGGGTTAATTCAACCATACCCAAGGCTTTTTTATCTTTTAGAAGACCATACCTTAACAAGAAGTAAAGATGATTTGGTAGTGGGAATTTCTGTGAAGACCCGAACCCCCCATTTTCATGGTCAAAGGCCTTCTTCAATTCCTCGAATCCTGCATCTATTATCTTCTCCTGGATTTCATGTGGTTTTGTGGGTGCGTTCATCCTCTTGATGGCCATAGTGATCTCGGTGGCTGCATTATCTATGTCTTCTGGCTTTTTTTCCCAAAGTTCCCCAGTTTTTAATATGATCTCTTTTAATCCGGCCACGCCATGGCTTGTCTCCTTTGGGAAGTATGTGCCTGCGAAGAACGGTCTACCATCAGGTGTTAGGAATATAGTGAGTGGCCAGCCCCCTGTACCTGTGAGGAGTTGGCAAGCGTTCATATAAATATTGTCAATGTCTGGTCTTTCCTCTCTGTCAACTTTAACTGGTATGAATGTTTCATTTATGAGTTTAGCGATTACCGGGTCATTAAATGATTCTCTGGCCATCACATGGCACCAGTGACATGTGGAATAGCCTATTGACAAGAATATGGGCTTGTTATACTTTTTTGCTGTCTTAAATGCTTCTTCACCCCATGGAAGCCAATCTACGAGGTCATGGGCATGCTGTAAAAGATATGGACTCTTCTCTTTTATAAGGGCGTTTTCATGTTCCATCCAAAATTCTCCTAGTAAATTATTCGGTACAATATTTATAAATCCTCTGATAAAATACTTCCCAAAAAAGGGAAAACTTCAACATCCTCACGGAATAATTTTCCAAATTCAAATGTAGATGGGTGACCCCTAGATGAGCCTAATAATAACTTATACTAGTAGCAAGGGTTGCGTAATAATAGGTGACAAGAGAAAAATAGCCTACCTTGGGAGCCCCCAGAAGAGAAAAGAACTCGAAAAAGAATTATACGATGGTAATATCAAAACCGAGGAAGAATTGAGGGCCAAGGCCGAGGAACTTGGTATAAGATTAAATATAAGAGATGATGCAAGGAAGGTTCGAAGCATCGGAGACGTTGTAGTGGGCGAAGTAAGTCTTAAAACGCCCTTCGAGGCTAAAAGGAGGAGAATATATGCCACTACAGGAGCCTATCAGATCATAGAACTTATAGGATCCAATATAACTAAATTTGAAAAGGGTGAAAGCTCCATTGTAATATTTGGGAATACGATAACCAAAAAACTTGCCAGTAGACTATTAAAGAAACATTGGAAGAAAAAAACAAGCCTAAAAGAAGTTTCAAAACTCCTAGCGAAAATACTAGAAGAAGTCGCTGCCAGAACACCAACTATAAGCCCAGAATATGACATGTACATAAAAACTCCAAGACTAGATAAAAGGAAAGCCCATAGACTACTCAGAGAAACCATTCTAAGGGATGTGAAAACACTTCAAAAATGGAGGGCCAAACTACAAAAAGAATTACTAAAAAAGAGCGAACAGATAAAAATGGCATCAAAGATAATAACAGAAGGAGAAATTGGAAGGGTCATAAACGTAGACAATGATAAAATCGAAGTAAAATTAGCCCCTAATGTACAAGCCTTCAACATAAAATGGAAAAAGGTTGCAAAACCCGGAGAAAACGTCCTAATGCTAAAAGAAAAACCGGGAGAAGTCAAAGTGGGCGATCTTGTCATTATTGAAAATGAAAACCTACAAATAAAAGACAAAAAAATCCCACTACAATGCAATGTTATACTTTGCAAAATATGAAGGGGTGTGATCAATCATGAAACTAACATTCCTAGGAAGTGGGGGTGGACGATTTCGCCACCATCACACAAAAAAGGATGACCGGCGGTTTAAGGATAGACAACCTAGAAGGTAAAAACATCCACATAGACCCCGGACCAGGAGCATTGATAAGATCATACCAATTCGGCCTAAACCCCCGCAGACTAGACGCCATACTAGTATCACATTCACACACTGACCATTACACAGACGCCGAAGTCCTCATCGAAGCTATGACAAGGGGGATGACCAGGAACAAAGGGACGGTAATAGGGAGTCTCAGCGTCATAAAAGGTTACAAAGACTGGGGTCCTTGCATATCCAAGTATCATCTAAGCAAAACAGAAAACATAATACTAGAAGAGGGTGAGACAACAAAACTAGACAATATAAAAATCACAGCCACAAAAACAATACATGGAGACCCTACATGTATAGGTTTCAAGTTCCAAACTCCTAAGATAACAATATCCTATACATCAGATACAGCCTATTTCAATGAACTCGGCTCATATCATCATGGTGCTGATGTTTTAATAGCGAGTGTTATAAGACCAGATAATGAACATATAAGGGGGCATATGTGCTCAGATGATTTCAAAATCCTCATAGAAGAGGTGAAACCCAAACTTGCAATAATGACCCACCTTGGCATGAAGATGATATTCAATGACCCAGATGGCGAAGCCCTCAGAGTACAAGAAGAGACAGATACAAGGGTTATAGCTGCAAGAGACGGGATGTGCATAGACTTGGAACATTTAACAGACCATCAATTAACCTTAGACGATTATGGTTACGATGGGCCTCGGTAGCTTAGTCTGGTAGAGCGCGGGACTCGTAATCCCGTGGTCGCGGGTTCAATTCCCGCCCGGGGCTTAAAACAGTTAAAATTTTAAATACTTTTTTTCGAATTTGTCAGTTATAGTCTTCCGATCATTAAATTCAACAAAACTCCTGCCATTCATCCCCTCGGCATGAAGGTCGCCAATTGCAAGTTTATTAGCTGCCTTGAGCACATCCTCTGGTTTTTCTATGTAATGTATTCAATTGCCCTTCGCTAAATTCCCATTCATTATATGGAATCGTGTGGCTATAACAAGCTGGCCCGGTATTCATAGATTATGATATCTTGCATTATTTTTTTTCCGCGGCTGGTAGTATACAGATGTCTGTCATTGCCAAAAGCATTGGTTTCATAGGGTTGACTCCACCCCAAATATAGGCGGCTTTCACCCACTATTATGGTTCTTTCTGGTCATTTCAAAAAGCTAATTCTTCCAAACCTGAAATAAATGACCCATGAGCAGTAATAATATTTCATTATTTATCCCATGCCTTCTTCTTATCTTATACCCGTTGAGGTTGGGGTTAAACTTCTCAAGGTTATACTGGTTTCTATGACGATTTCGCGCCCCATTTATATCAGTGATACTAGGGTAAAAGAATGCTAAAATTTGATGTTAAATACATTGAAAGGTCCTTGATAATAATAATTTTTATACCATCAATATCCACTATAATATTCTCCAGGGCTTTAAAACTTCTCTTTGGGCCCATCGGTTGTATAAAACAGTCACATCATGCCTATTGCAACCTGTGGAAGTGCAAGTTCATATACGAAAATCTGTGAGGGGCCTCCATCCTCTATGAAGCTTAAAGTATGGAGAGACATGAAGTAGGAGTATCACCTACCTATCACTTCATACTGAAGGTTAAAGGTAAATAGTAGCATTATTTAGATTGTAGCTTAAAATGAATAATGGGTGGTTTCTATTAAAGTTGTCATCCTAGCCGCGGGTGTGGGCAGTAGACTAGGACATGGTTTACCCAAGGCACTTGTAAAGTTATGTGATGAGAAGACAATACTCGACCATCAACTAGAAAACCTTAAGAGTGCAGGGCTGGAAAATATAAGGATCGTGATAGGATACAAGGGTGATCTGATAAAAGAAAGACACCCAGACCTTGAATATGTTATAAATAGACGATACTATGCTACTAACACCTCAAAGAGTCTTCTAATTGGGATAAAGGATTTGGACGGGGATGTTATATGGTTAAATGGTGATGTGGTTTTCGATCCAAAAATACTTCAACTTATCATGGAAAAGAGAAGAGAAAACCTCATCTGTGTAAATAGCAAGAAAGTAGGCGACGAAGAAGTTAAATACAACATTACAAGTGATGGTTACATTAAAAAACTCTCAAAGTCCATCCCAGATGGTCTAGGTGAAGCAGTTGGCATAAACTATGTTAAAAAGGAGACACTACCAATCCTGAGGGAATCACTCATGGAATGTCAAGACCAAGACTATTTCGAGAAAGCCATAGAGAAATCAATAGAAAAAGGTGAAAAGTTTAAGGCCCTTAACATCAAGGATAATTTCTGTATAGAAGTTGATTTCCCAGAGGATCTGGAAAAGGCTAGAAAATATTGCAAGGAGAATTTAGGATGAAAGTCTCGATAATAGGTGCTGGGAGTTTCGGAACAGCAATAGCCCAAATATTAGCAAAGAATATCGATAATGTTTATCTTCTCGCAAGAGATGAAAAAGTAATTGAATCTATAAACAGACAACATGAGAACAGCCGGTATCATCCTGGGATAAAATTAGATGAGAAGATCAAAGCAGCCAACATCAAATCCTCCCATATAATAGATTCAGATTATATTTTCCTGGCCGTCCCATCTGGGAGTCTCAGGAGTATCATAAGATCCCTTGATAGTCGCCTTGAAGATAAAAAGATCATATCATGTATAAAAGGTATTGAATATCCTTCACTCAAAACTATGACAACAGTCATCCAAGAAGAGACAGACTCCAAGACAGTATTTTGCATTTCCGGTCCAAATTTTGCAGATGAACTTATAAGGGGCGTTACTTCAGGTGTTACAATAGGAGCCCCAAAAGAATACCAGACTGATATAGCCAGTCTCCTTGAATCCCAGAATATAATACTTGATTATTCAGAGAATATTAAAGGAGTTGAATTCTGCGGTATACTTAAGAATGTTTACGCAGTAGCCATGGGAATACTAGACGGACAAATAACCGGTGAAAACCATAAATACACACTATTAACATTATGCTTCAGAGAGATGGTAAAGATATTAGATGAAATGGGATATAGGGAATTATTTGATAAATTTTGCGGATTCGGGGACTTCATTTTGACCGCGCTAACTGATAAGAGCCGTAATAGGACATTAGGTTTAATGCTTGGCAAGAAAATGCAACTCAGCAAAAAATCCACCATCACAGTAGAAAGCTTGCGCTCCATAAAAGCCATAAAAGCACTGACAAGTAAAATGAACTTACCCGTATTAGAACTTGTCTATGAAACCCTCAAGGATCCTAAAAATGTCAACCTCCATATAGAACATTTCCAGGGAACCTTACATGAAACTGCTTAAACTACTAAAATCTGAAGAATACAAGATTATAGCCGAGAACTTCTTCTCACTGTCTTTACTTCAAATATTAGTGTATGTGATGCCACTTATAACATTACCATACCTTACAAGGACACTTGGAGTTGCCAAATATGGTCTTGTAAACTTTGCCATAGCATTTAACACCTACTTCCAAATTTTAACAGATTATGGTTTCGCACTTTCAGCTGTTAGGGAAATATCAATAAACCGTGAAGATAAAAAGAAAGTCACAAACATATTCAGTTCAGTGATGATAATAAAAGGAGCGCTTACCATTATAAGCTTTCTGATACTTGTATTGATTGTCTTCTCGTTCCCGAAATTTGCCCAAAATTGGCTTTTATATATTTTCGCCTTTGGCCTTGTAATAGGCAATACCCTTTCACCAACCTGGTTCTATCAAGGCATGGAGCGCATGAAATACATAACAATCTTAAATGTCTTGACGAACCTCATATTCCTTGTGACAATTTTCATATTCATAAAAAGACCATCAGATTACATCTATGTGCCACTTCTACAATCTCTTGGCCTTATAACAGCAGGGATAATATCACTTTATATAATAAGGACAAAATTTGATGTGAGATTCCACATCCCCCCATTCAAGGATATTAAAGAAACATTCAAGGACAGCACCCAATTTTTCTTATCAAGAGCTTCTGTATCCATATATACAAGCAGTAATTCTTTCTTTTTAGGATTATTCGCTGGTAACACTGCAGTAGGCTATTATTCAGCTGCGGAAAAATTATACATAGCAGCACAAGGCCTTTACAGTCCACTAGTCCAGGTCACATACCCTTACATGGCGAAAACAAAAAACAAGAAATTCCACAAGAAAATTTTAAAATATACCATCATATTAAACACAATACTCTGTACAATGATTATTATCTTAGCTCCCGTCATAGTAAAGATAATATTCGGGGCTGCATACATGCCAAGCGCGTGTGTGCTCCGCATATTAGCCATAGCACTCATAATCGTAATACCCTCTATACTAATAGGCTATCCCTACCTTGCAGTGCTTGGCCAGCAAAAATATGCTAACGGAAGCGTCATACTCGGCTCCCTAGTACACCTTGCAATGCTAATCATGGTTTCACCGTTCATAAACATATACATAGTAGCAACCCTTGTTGCCATAACTGAAAGCATAGTATTAGCATTAAGAGTTTATGGAATAAAAAAACACAAACTCTGGTAAAATCACCTCTGGAATATGAGTTTGTATAATCTTTCAGATGATTTATCATCCTTGTAGTAATTTACGAGATCGTTTATGGTTTTTCTTTCTTTTCTGTAATAGTTTGGGTTTTCTATGCATTTTTTTAATTCTTCAAGGAATTCTTTGAAGTTTTGAACCTTGGGTCCTGGTGTCCAGAATTCGAAAGGTTCGAGAACGAACCCCCTTCGCCTTTTGTATTCTTCAACATCTGAAACTATGAATATTATAGGCCTGTCAAGTAAAAGGAAATCAAAATATACCGAGGAATAATCCGTTACAAGGATGTCAACACATGGCAATACATCATACAGGTCTATAAGGTTTTCTTGTAATGTTTCTGTTTTTATGAGTTTAACATTTTCCATACCTCTGAAATATTTTATGGCCACCTTTTCCTCCAATGGATGGAACTTCACAAGGAATAAAATCTTATGTTCTTTGAGGAAATTTCTGAATTTAATCTTGTTAAAGTCTGGAAGATTGAATTTATATGATATGATCTTGCCATCATCAATAGCACCAACTTTCCGGAATGTGGGTGCAAATAAAACGATTTTTTCATAGACACTGGGGTCAATGCCTAGTATTTTAAAAATTTTTTTATCACAACCTTTGAAAAGTTTATCGTTTCGTGGCTGGCCAGTGATATATATTCTCCTAGGATCTTGGTTGAAACAAGCAGATAGAGCATTCCTCATAATCGTAGAAGTTGCTATAAGAAAATAATTCTCATCATCAAAACTGAATGGGGGGGTATCCTTATTTCCAGTATGGCCAATGGCTTTAAGTGGCATTCCATGCCATAAGTTGACAAAAACTTGAGAGGGGACACGTACACGTCTCAGGTTACCATGGGTTGATACGATACACCCTGCCCTTAAAATCTTTAAAATGCCTTTAATATCGTAACGCGTATACTGTTTAACTTTAGTATTATCCTGTGGTTCGTTAACGATCCATGAGAGTTCCAAGTTTTCATCTATTGAGTTCATAAATTTGAACAAGGCTAAACTATTATCTGAGAAATCGGGGATACTAGTGAAGATTATAAGATCATCTCTTTTGGGTATTATCCTACTTATCATGCGCAGTATACCCCTAAGACCCAAATTAAGTTTCATGATAATATCGTTGATAATGGTAGACTGTTTCAATATTAATACCCCCTTAGGATAGATAAGATTAAAGCTAATAAAAGTATAAAGTTTTTAAAACATTTTTCAGTTTAAGCGTTTCTCATTATCCTATTTTTGGGGGGAGGTTCAACAATTATGAACTATTTTTTTTGGATTTAATAGGGGGCATTCATGGTGAATAAATCGTGATTGGATAATTTTCAAACCCCTCGGTAAGTTTGCAAGCATTTTGGATGTTCTAACTACCACCTTTTCAGAAAATTGGTCATATTAGGATTTTGGGATTTGATAAACTTCAACCACATCTTCTGGATCCTATCCCTATTAATAGTCGTTAATTCTTTCCCGCGACTTTCTGGAATAATATTATAATTCATATGGAACTTTTCCATCAGTTTAAACCATTTTTATTCCACGATTGTCAATTCACTGCTTTTCCCACATTTTCATCGAAAATTGATAATATGATCCCGTATTCTGCGAATTCCATCTCTTTGGTCTCATAATTGAAATGGCCACATGCCAATCCATGAATTCAAAAGAAAATAAACGTGTTTCTCTCCAAACCCAGTATTTTGAATAGGATTTCTTGGGGGTGTGATTAACTGTCTATTTTACATGGGTGTATGAAACCTGCCCTTATCATATGGTCTGCTATTATTATCGCGACACTTGCCTCGGCCACTGGCACTATCCTCGGGCATATACAAGGATCGTGTCGTCCTTTTATTCTTATGGTGGTTTCTCTCATGGATTTGAGGTCTACTGTCCTTTGTGGCAAAGAAATTGATGGTGTTGGTTTGACAGCTATCCTGGTGACTATTGGCATCCCATTAGATATCCCACCTATTATGCCACCTGAATTGTTGGTTAATGTTTGTATTCCACCCTCTTTAATGTAATATTCATCGTTTATTTCGCTTGCTTTATGCTTAGCGACTTCAAAACCTAGACCTATCTCAACACCCTTCACGGCACCTATGCCCATCAGTGCATGGGCGATATCGGCGTCTAATTTCGAAAAAACTGGTTCTCCAAGGCCTGCTGGTACCCCTAATGCTATGACCTCGACTATGCCACCAATAGAATCTCCTCTCTTTTTAGTGTCTAATATGAGCTTCTCCATTTCTTCTGCAGCATTTTCATCAGCACACCTTACAAGATTCTCTAAATTATACTCTTCTATTTTGTTGGGATCTATCCTCTTTGCCTTGATATGGCCTATCTGTGTCACATGGCCTATTATCCTAATATTGAAGTTTTCTAGGAGTTTTTTTGCTATGGCCCCTCCTATGACGTGGCCTATTGTTACTCTTCCACTGCCTCGCCCGCCTCCACGATAATCATAATGTCCGTAACGGCTTATCCACCCGTAGTCTCCGTGTCCGGGTCTTGGCTTATATTTAATGGCTTCGTAGGCTGATGAATCCACGTCCTTGTTATATACTATGGCTGCTATAGGAGTGCCATCAGTTTTGCCCTGGAATATCCCTGATAATATTTCTACCTTGTCCTCTTCCCTTCGGGGAGTTGTTATTTCACTTGTACCTGGACGGCGCTTGTTAAGTTCTATTTGTATATCTTGGGCATTTAATGGCAAGCCTGCGGGGCATCCGTCGACTACTGCCCCAATGGCCTGGCCATGGCTGGAACCGAATGTTGTAACTTGGAAGATTTTACCTAACCTGTTACCTCCCATAATATATCACTTTTAATCGTTTCCTTTTGGAAGATAAGGCCTTAGCCAATTAATAAAACTGTCAACACTCCGTGTCTGTATATAAACGGTCCCATTACCTTCAAATTCGGCTACTAGTCCTTCACCACCAAATATGGTGCTTTTGAGTCCGCCTATTTTCCTAACATTGAAGTCCAGGCCCTCTGTGAATGCTACAATATGTCCAGTGTCTATGATGAATTTCCCGTTTTCCACTTTCCTTTTATATATACCACCAAAACTTGAAAGGAAAAGGGGACCGTAACCCGTTAATTTTAAAAGGAATAACCCTTCCCTTGCAAAGAAGGTTTTAAAGCCTCCGAATTTTGTTTCAATTTCAATATCGGCTGTTGATGCGAGGAACGCCCCACTCTGGGCATATATTGTACCCTCTAGTTCAAAGGCTTCAATGTCACCAGTATAGGGTGGTGCGAGTTCAATGGTCCCTGGACCACCATCAGCATAAAACGTATTCATGAACAAGCTTTCACCACCCACAACTCTACTAAGAGCCTTGAAAACACCCCCAGTCTCTGTCTCCACTCGAATATTATCACTCATAGAAACCATAGCCCCGGGCTCTGCTTTTATACGTTCACCAGCATCCAATCCAACCTCAACTAAACTAAAACTTGGCCTATGAATTATATTATATTCCATAATATCACAAAAGAAACTATGTGCACCCACACATATATTAATATGGTAAAAGAACATGAAAAAAATCAGAACCATATATGAAAAACTATTTTCGGCCTATGGAGAACAAGGATGGTGGCCATTACTCGATGAAAATGCTAGATTATCATATCATCCTGGAGATTATTCACCACCCCACAGCGAAGCAGAAGTATTCCAAATTTGGGTGGGTTCTATACTATCACAGAACACCAGATGGAAGCTGGCATCAAGAGCCCTTATAAAACTTGCTAAAATAGGATCACTCAACCCATATCATATAATTGAAATGAACCCCAGGCAACTTGTTGAAGTGATAAAATGTGCAGGTTTCCCAAACCAGAAAGCATACTATTTAAAAGAAATCTCAAAATTTTTCACAAAACTTGAAGATATTCCTGGAAGAGATGAGCTGCTTTCAATCAAAGGAGTAGGTGATGAAACAGCAGATAAAATACTACTATATGCATATAAAATACCAGAGTTTATCGTTGATACCTATACTCGCAGGATACTCAAAAAGCTTAACCTAATAAAAGGTGACGAGGACTATATAGAAATCAAGAAATTATTCGAGGACAACCTAGCATCAGATTATCGAGTATTCCAAGAATATCATGCCCTATTAGTGAAACATGGTAAAAAATATTATACAATAAGCAAATCTACAGATCCCTTGTTATCAGAACTTTAGGGTGGACTCTTCATGTTCACTGATATAAGTATCCGGGTTATCAAATTAACATTCAAGAGAAGATTTAAACTAGCTAGGTTAGCTAAAAGATCGAAAATTTTTAGGAAGATTGTTCACAAGTTATTCTTCGAAGGAGATGACATTCAAGTACTTCCAAGGAATGAAACCATAACATTAAATGCTAAAATTGACCCGCCAAACACTTCTGTTTTACCCAGCCAAGTCCTTAGGAGATGATATCCAAATCAAGGTACATATTCAAAATGGATTTCTGTATATGCAGGGTTTCATCCAATTGCAAAGACTACCCCCACGAACTAGGATGCTTATTCCTTGGAAAAGGCGCTAAAAGGATATCAAAGAAGGTTGGAAAACTAATATCAAAAGAAGAAGCTATAAAACACCTAAAAAAGTGTGAAGAGGCTGGTCTAATTCATATAATTGGCAGGAACAAAATAGACACAGTATGGTTGAATACTGGCCCAAAGGAAGAGCTTCTGTCAATATGTAATTGTTGTCCATGCTGCTGCCTTTGGAAGATGATACCAGAACTCCCAGAAGAACTCGCCAATAGTATAACCCCAATGAGTGGTGTTAAACTTGAATTCATCAAAGAAAATTGCACTGGTTGTGGAGAATGTCTCAAAAAATGTTTTATTAAAGCGATCAAGATTAAAAATGGGAAAGCACAAATAGATAATAAACTTTGTAGATGTTGTGGCAGATGTGCCATGGAATGTGAAAATAATGCAATAAGGATCCTAGCAGATCCTGATGCTATTGAACAAGCCCTAGGACGTGTAGAGCCCCTAGTGGATGTTAAAGCAAAATAAAATGTGATTAACATGAAATTCCCCACAAAAAGGATGAGAAGGCTCAGAAAAACGGATAAGATGAGGGAAATCGTCAAAGAGACCAGAATATCCCCTAGCAGCCTAATATACCCAGTATTTGTAAAAGAAGATCTTAAAAGAGGATCCAAGGAGCCTATAGAGACCATGCCTGGACAATACAGGTACTCTCCAGAAGCCGCTGCTGAAGAGCTTAAAAAACTCGAAAAAAAAGGATTAAACACTATCATACTCTTTGGAATACCGTCAAAAAAAGACAACATAGGATCATCTGCGTTCGATGACAAAGGAATAGTCCAAGAGACAATAAGACTGCTCAAAGATGAAACAGAACTTATTATCATAACAGATGTGTGCCTTTGCCAATACACAAGCCATGGACACTGTGGAATAACCAAAGGACAACAAATACTCAATGATGAAACACTAGAATACCTTGGGAAGATCGCAGTATCACATGCAAGAGCAGGAGCCGATATAGTAGCACCATCCGATATGATGGATGGAAGAGTCGCCGCCATAAGAAAAAGCCTAGATGAAAATGGCTTCCAGGACATTCCCATAATGTCATATGCAGTTAAATACGCCTCATCATTTTACGCACCATTCAGAGAGGCAGTATCATCAAAACCCTCATTCGGTGATAGAAAAACCTACCAGATGGACCCCGCTAATGCAAGAGAGGCCATAATCGAGGCAGAACTTGATATAGAAGAAGGTGCCGATATCTTAATGGTGAAACCAGCCTTACCATACCTTGACATTATAAAATCCCTCAGGGAAGAGTTTAAAACACCCCTCGCTGCATACAATGTGAGCGGAGAATATTCAATGCTAACCGCAGCCATCCAAAAAGGTTACTTAACAGAAGAAGCCATATACGAATCTATATTATCTATTAAAAGGGCGGGAGCCGACCTTATAATATCCCACTTCACGCCAAAATTATTAGATGGAGGCTTGTGATGAAGCCATCATTAGTCGCGAAAATAGCTCAAATGGCAGCTGCCCTGGAAGTTAGCGGCTACCCAAAACCTGGGAATGTCCACAGAACCCAAAACTTCCATGATATGAGTTTCGAGGACTTTATAATAAGTGCTATTGTCATAGGTGACACTATGCACGAAGCAGCTGAAAGAGGCGCTAGATTGAAAGATGAATTGGACTTTTCCCCAATAAAAATCGGAAATCTCATATTAAACGCGATAAAAGAAACACGAAAATGGGTTTCTACAAATACCAACTTGGGCATTGTAATGTTACTAACACCGTTAGCCTCTGCCGCGGGTATGATAACAGGAAAAGATTTGCAAGGCCTCAGAGAAGCAGTTAACAGGATAATGTTACAGACAACACCCCAAGATGCCGTGGACCTCTATGAAGCCATTTCGATAGCCCAACCAGGAGGGATGGGAAAACAGGCTCAATTCGACGTTAATGATGAAAAATCCAAGGATAGAATCCTAGAAGAGAAGGTTACATTATTTGATGTTCTCAAACTTTCATCCTCATGGGATCTCATAGCAAGAGAACTTACAAGTTCCATGCCAATAACATTCAACATAGGATTCCCAACATTCAAAGAAACCCGCAAAACAGCTGATATGAATGCAGCCATCGTTCAGACATTTCTAACAATCCTATCAAATTTCCCAGACACACTCATACAAAGGCAACACGGCAAAGAAACAGCCGAGAAAGTGACGAAGGAAGCTAGGGAAATACTTGACAAGGGAGGAATATTAACAGAGCAAGGACTAAAGGCCCTTAAAAGCCTTGATAGGAAACTGCAGAAACGGGATATAAATCCTGGCACAACCGCAGATTTAACAGCTTCCTCTATAATGGTAGGGCTCATAGACTACTATTGGGATAAAATAGAATAAAAGGTGCTCAAAATGGATATTGAACGCATAATCGACGAACTCCACTTATACGAAAAGAAAGTTCTGAAGGCCCTAGAAAAGCTTGAACCACCAATAAATCCCAAGGATATCGTGGAATCCCAGAAAATGGATATAAAAGCTGTTATGAGCGCTCTGGGATCACTAGAGTCTAAAGGACTTGTAAGCATCCATAAGAGCGTGGACAAAATACTCAAACCCACCCAGGCTAGTAAAAAATATGCAATAAAAGGTCTGCCAGAAAGACAAATACTCCAGCTACTATCAAAAGAAGGCCCATTAAAAATATCTGAGATCATGAAAAAAAGCAACCTAGACAAGACAGAGAACAAAGTCGCCATAGGCTGGCTAATGAGGAAAAAATGGGCCAAGATCGAAGATAACGTCCTCAGAATAACATCAGAAGGTGAAAAATCACTAGAAAGACTAGGATCGGATGAAATACTATTACAGAAACTCGCAGAAAAAGGCCAGATAAGACTATCATCCCTATCAGATAAGCTCAAAAAAGCATTTAAATTACTCAGCCAGAGAAAAGGCCTTTTAGAGGTAAAAAAGGTTAAAGAACATGAGATACACTTAACAGATAAAGGGAAGACAATCCTAGAAAGAGGATTAGAGATACGGGAAGAAGCCACACAACTAACCCATGAAGATCTCAAAACAGGAAGATGGAAAAAATTATACTACAGAGGATATGATGTCCACGCAGAATATCCAATAATATTCCCGGGTAAGATGCACCCACTCAAGCGTATAATAGAAGAGATCAGGGACATATTCCTTAAAATGGGTTTCACAGAAGCAAGGGGCCCCATAATAGAATCCGCATTCTGGAACTTTGATTGTCTCTTCCAGCCACAGGATCATGCTGCCAGGGAAATGCAGGACACATTCTATGTTAAAAATCCTTCTGAGACTAAATTGCCAAGTAAAAGTTTGGTCGAGAAGGTTAGGATGGTACATGAGGACGGTGGATCAACTGGCTCAGAGGGCTGGCAATACAGATGGGATGTTGAAATTGCGAAAAAAAGCGTGCTTAGAACCCATACAACATGTGTATCTGCACGTTTCCTCCTTGAGAACAAACCACCCCTTAAAATGTTCTCTATTGGAAGAGTTTTCAGAAGGGAGACCATAACATATAAGCATCTTCCAGAATTTCACCAGGTTGAGGGTATAGTTGCAGCTGAGGATGTTACATTCAAGAACCTGCTTGGGATCCTTAAGGAATTCTATACAAGGCTAGGATTCAAGGTCAGATTCAGACCAGCATACTTCCCTTACACTTACCTTTCAACTGAGTGTGAAATTTATCTACCTGAAAAGGAAACATGGATAGAACTTGGGGGAGCTGGGATGTTCAGGCCAGAAGTCTTGGAACCTTTACAAGTTGAAACTCCGGTAGCAGCCTTTGGCCTTGGCATAGAAAGGTTGGCGATGATAAGGTTAGGTATAGAAGACATAAGGATGTTGTATCAGAGCAATCTTGGATGGCTTAGAAGTTTACCAGTATGCTCTCCCCATTATGAGGATAGAAGCTTGTAGTATTCGCCGTCCTCTTTCTGGACTTTTTTTAAGATTTTTTTATTTTCTAATGATAATAGTATCCTGTACATTTGGAGGTTGTCTAGTTTCAACTTGCCATAGAGTAGGTTCCCCTCGAGGGTGTACCTTGGGACCGGACCATTTTCTGTCAAACTTTTGATGATTTTAATGGTTTCCTTTTCTAGTTGGTTTAATTCCTCGACCTTAACTTCCTTTTTGTTTTCGACTACTTTGATTTTGTCCTTGACATCCTGGGGTTTTATCTTACCATTTTCGCGTATTATAAGATTTTTTGATTGTAGATTGTTGAGTATCTCATGGTAATCGTGCTCTGATATATCCATTCTCACTTTTATTATACTCTCAGGTATCCCATCTGTGAATTCTGGTTTAAGATCCATTATCTCCTCATATATGATATTTTCCTTTCTCGTTATTATTATCATAATGTTCCACCATGATCCTATATGGGGACTAGGATACCGGCGGCTACTAATCTGCAAATATCTGTCTTTGTTATAACACCAACAGCCTTCTCATCTTCCACTACGAGCAAACCCGAAACATCGGCCCTTAGCATGAGATTCGCCGCGTCTTCAATGTCGTCCTTGGCAGATATTGTGATAACGTCCTTGACCATGATATCCTCTACTTTTAATTTCTTTTTGAGCTTTTTGGATCCTAGTACTCCAACAAGATCTGTGTATGATACCACACCTATCGGTTTTCCCTCATCATCTAATACGAAAAGTCTCCTGATACCATGCTTATACATTTTCTCAAAGGCTTTAATTGGTTCCGTATCAGGACTTATTGTAATAACTTCTGGGTTCATGGCCTCTTTAACTTTCATTTTAACCTACCTACTAATGGACAAAACCCTAATGGTGGTGGGGTCTCCCGGGATCCCCATACCATGGGATGATCGTGGGGGGATTTTACCTAGATCTACTAGCTTGTTATCCCCTCCTAATGTGAGAACCCCATAATCTGATCCTAAATATTAGCCAGTAGTTAATCAATTATTTTATGGGATTGATAAATTTTGTGTGTCAATCAAAGCTTTAAATATTATGTTAGATTATTAATATAATATCTTAATATGAATTGGAGGAGGGGGTAATAGCTATGATGCGTATAAGCATGTCATTGCCCAAAGATTTGCTTAATGAGTTTGATGAGGTATTACGTGATAGGGGCTACCAATCAAGGTCTAAAGGTATAAGGGATGCTATAAAAGATTATATAGTCCGTTATCAGTGGATGAAAGAGATGGAAGGAGAGAGGGTGGGTGTAATCGCGGTAATTTATGACCACCACTATACTGGTGTCATGGAGGATCTTGCAGACATACAACATGCTTACCGTGAATATATAAGTGCTGTTATGCATGTGCACATGACAGAAAGACACTGCCTTGAAGTTATAGTAGTCAAGGGAGATGTTGAAAAAATCCGTGAACTCACAGAGAAGATGATGAGGCTTAAGGGCGTTGAACATGTGAGACTCATAAGCACATCCACTGGCAAGGATATAGAACACGAAAAATGAGATTCTTTGTAACAGCGTACCACCACAATCTCCTAAAAGATTATGAAAGACTTTCAATTTTTTATGAGGCTATAAGAGAACATGCTTGTGGTATAGTCTATGATATAGGTGCCGGGAGCGGGATCTTATCCTACTTCGCGGCACCATATTCTAAAACTGTTTTTGCAATAGAAAAAGATGAAAAAATAGCATCATATGCCTCTAGGAACCTTAAGGGCATCCCTAACGTGAAAGTAGTTAATGAGGATGCCTTCTCATACGATTTCCCCCACCAAGCCGATACAATAATCTGCGAAATGCTAGACACAGCCCTCATAGACGAAGAACAAGTACCCATAGTAAACAAGTGCCTGAAACACTTGAAAAAAGATGGGCGAATAATACCCTACGGCGTCATCAACGGGGCCGAAGCGATAGAAATGGACTCAGAGATTATCAGATACGACGAAAACTACAAATACAAGACCAAGGGGGGGCTAACAATCTATGATATCATAAAATTCAACAAAAGAATAAACGAAAAATTTAAAAAAACATTCAAAATCCCAGCAAATGGCAGAACCAACGGATTAAAAATAACCACATTCACACTATTGGCAGAAAACATCATCGCAGGCCCAACCCAGATGATGAACCCACCACTACTTATACCCATAGAAGAAATCAAAGAAGAAAATTACATGATAAAAGTCACCTTATCCTATAAAATGGGAGGAGGACTCAACACAATAAAAGCCAAAATCAAAGACATAGAGGACAGGAAAACATGACACTAAAAAAAGAACTTGAAAAATTCCTCAAAGACCATGAGAAAATCCTCATCCTCACCGTTGGAAACGAACTAAGGGGAGATGATGGACTAGGACCCGCCATCGCAAAAAAACTTTCAAAAAATAAAAATCTTATAATCATAGATGGTGGCACAGTACCCGAAAACTTCACAGGGAAAATCAAAAAAGAAGATCCAAGCCATATCATAATCATAGATGCGGTAGAAATGGGAGCCCAACCAGGCACTATAAAAATTATAGAAAAGGATAAAATAGCCAATTACAATATATCAACCCATACCATGCCATTATCATTCCTCATAGAATACCTCCAAACCCATAAGGATTACAAGATCACCCTAATCGGGATACAACCCAAAAAATTAGACTTCTCCACCAAAATATCAGAGCCCGTAAAAGAATCCATGGAAAAACTCATCTCAATCCTCGAAGAAACAATCCAGTGATAATAATGAAAATACTCTTTATTGGCGCGCGCCTATTCAATGACGTGGCAGATTATGCAAAAAAGATGGGAATAACTACAATACTCACAGAATCCAACCCAAAAGCCCCAAACTTGAACCTAGCAGACAAATTCTACATAGTACCCAGGGGCATGGAAACACCCACAAAAATAGCCATACAAGAAGACGTAGACGCGATAGTACCCCTCATAGGTGTGGATCCACCACTAATCGAAGTCGCGAAAATGAAAGAAAAACTAGAAAAAGAATATAACATACCAGTAATAGCATCAAACACAAAAACCACCATAATATCCACCAATAAGATCAAAACAAAAGAATTCTTCAAAAAAAACAATATAAAAACCCCAAAATATCACATAATAAAGGATAAAATCCCAGAAACAAGCTACCCCACAGTCCTCAAACAAGAAAAAGGACAAGGCGGCCAAAATCTGCTAATAGCAAAGGATAAAGAAAGTGTAAAATCTTACCTCAAAATCTATAAAAAAGCCATAATGGAAGAATATATCAACGGCCATGAAATCTCAGTAGAAGTCCTAAGATGGGATGACAAATCATTCCCCATTGTAGTAGTGGACAAAGGCAAAACCACAACAAAAGGAATACACCCACTCCAAAAAGTGAAAAAAGCCCCAGCAAAAATCCCAGGATTAGACAATAAAAAAGTGCTAAGATTAGCCCAGAAGATAACAGAGAAACTCCAAGCAGAAGGGAACACAGACATCGACATGATATTCCAACCAGAAACCCAAGAAATATATACGATCGAAGTTAACACAAGGCCAAGCGGTACAAGATATTTATCAGCCGCCTCAACAGGAATCCACCCCCTAGAACAGCTTGTTAACATGGCAATGGGCGAATGGAAACCAAAAAAGCTCACCCGCAAAAAATTTCACGCACTAGAAATACCAGTAGGAAAACTTGAATATGATAACCCCCCAAAAGCCTTCAAAGGTGAAAATTCATGGATAATTCACGGCCCAAAAGGTCATAAGAGGATAACCATAAGATCCACCAATGAAAAGAAAACCAGAGAAATCCTCAAAAAATTAAATATAAGGTTGATAAAATGAGCCCAAAACTCATGGAAACCTTCATCAGCACAATAATACTTTCGATAATATTCACATTTTTTGTGAAGAAAACATTAAAGGAAGCCCAGATCACCGACAAGCCAATTGTCACAGAACATAAACATAAAACAGGAACGCCCACCATGGGCGGATTAGGGATACTACTAGCCATAATATCCATAACAATCCCATTAAAAAATAACCTAAACCTCATCATAACAACCCTCATAATAATGGTATCAGCCATCATAGGCTTACTTGATGACTTACTCGGCCTAAGAACCAAAGAAGTCCAAAAGATCATAAAGAACATTTCTAATAGGCCAGTAGAGATAGGTCGACTCATACTAAAACCTGGTGAAGAAGCTAGAGTCGCAACACCAAAAGCAAAAGCCGACTTTAAAAGACTCCAAGGGAAGAACCTTATATCAGTGGTAGGGGAAGCTCCCATCAAATATGAGATCAGAGAAAGAGATAAAATAATCGTACAATCTCTACCAGGGATTTTGCTTGTGCTTTCAGGTGCTGTAACCAGCCTTGGAGGATTCCACCTTGGAATATTCTTGATACCCATCGTAGTCTTTGGTATGATAGGGGCTATAAATGCTGTTAATCTTATAGATGGGATGGATGGTATGGCAGCCGGTATAATGGCCATAGCATCCACTTCTTGTGCAATATTCCTATATTTAGATTCAAGGCCCATGGAAGCGATGCCATTTATTGTACTTGCAGGTTCAAGTTTGGGCTTTTTAGTATTCAACAGGTACCCTGCATCCATATTTATGGGTGATACAGGATCATTCGCCCTTGGAGGAGGATATGCGGCTGCCGTAATCTTAACAGACATAGTATACTTTGGTGTTTTGGCTTTAACGGTTCCTATTGTATCTGTTATAATAAGTTTGCTTCATAGGGCCCATATAATAAGGCTACCAGTGGAACCATTACATCACACACTCCATTATAAAGGCTTATCCGAGAAAAATATAGTACTATTATATTGGCTTGTAACATTGATCATATGTGCCATTGGCTTATATTTCAGGGGGATGTTCCCAACAGGTTAAGAGCGGATAATATGGTGCTCTCCCTTAAGCTGATAGCAGATAAAATCCAAGGAGAACTTAAAGGCCCCAATAGGAGATTTGATGGTATCTTCACCACATTAGGCAATGCCAGTGAAGGCGACATTGTCATAAGACATTGGATCGATGATAACGGTGTAAGAATAGGCTTAGAAAAGGATGTTTGTGCTATCATAACAACAGATCCTCGTAGAGGGGCTCTTAAATATGCCAAGGATTCTGGGATTCCCATAATTTTAGTTAATAGGATAGAATTGGCCAATGCATTCGCTCTCAGTTGGACTATTAAAAAGTTCGCCCCAGATACGAGAAGGATTGTAGTCACGGGAACTAATGGTAAATCTACAACTACACATATGATATACCACATACTAAAAAGTTCAGGGAGGGAAGCTTATACTAATACTGATTCAAAATCGGAATTTAACACTCTCATAGACCCTGTTGTCCCAGCCCAGATAGCCAAAGAAGCCAAGAAGAGAGAACTCGAATATTTAGTAATAGAAGTTTCAGAGGTTCAAGGATGGCTTGATAGGGTAATGAAGGATCATGCATATCTTATGACACGTGCAATAGACCCTGAGGTTGTTGTGATCACGAATGTGGCCCTCGATCATATAGGATTGGTGAATTCTATAGAAGAAGCCTATTGGGAGGTTTCAGGGGCTGTGAGGGCTATGAATAAGGGTATAGCAGTTCTAAATTATGAGGATGAACGTGTGAGGTTAATGGCCGATTTGAATAAAAAAGTTGAAAGTTTTTTTTATGGTACCGGGTCATCATTGTCCTATAGAGAAGATGGTATTTATATTGATGATAGACTATTACTTTTAAAAGATCATATGCCCTTCAGGAGCAGCCATTTTATACAGAACACCCTCGCAGCTATAGCGGCGTGTATTTCACTTAAATTACCAATAGAGGATATAAAAGCTGGAGTATCATCATACAAGCCCTTAGATAGGAGGTTTTCGATTATACATGAGGATCCTCTTATCATTGATGATTTCGCCCATAACCCTGATGGGATAAAAGCAACAATAGAAAGTGCAGCTGCTATTGATGGGAGATTATGGATAGTATGCGCCATAAGAGGCTCCCGTGGAAAAGAGATTAACATTGCAAATGCAAGGGCCCTTGCAAAAACAATAAAAAATATAGACTATAAGCTCATAGTTACTGATAGTTGTGACGTGGTAGACGATCTCAACATAGTAAAAGATCATGAAAGACAAGCCTTCCTTAGAGTCCTCAAGGAACACGGGATAAAATACACACATCAAAAAAAACTTGAAGATGCACTTAAGGAAGTGTTAAATAAAGCTTCGAAGGATGATATAATATTACTGATAGGCGCCCAGGGCATGGACCCAGCATCAACATTACTTAAAAGAATCTTGAAAAAAAGGGTGGGAGTGACAAATCAATGCTAATACAGGTCAGAAGGGATACTCTGCTCATATTACTAGTAGCATATATCCTTATCGTTTCAGGCAGATTAATGACATACATTTCATATGCATCATCAACAGCCGAACCAGAAGGCGTGCCTATTTCAGGAATCATAGTCAAAGGAAATGACATAGTACCCATAGAATCCATAAGGACGAATGTTGCAGCTGCTGGTTTCAGACAAGGAAGTTATATTAAAGGTGATATTCTAGTAACATCCAAAAGGAGCATACCATTAAACGAGGCCATATCAAATGCAGAGGAATTCGCTAAATTATCAACAATTCCAGGGACTAGCCTCACCCCTATTGTAGCCGCGGATGTTAAAGTAGATAAAAAGACGGGTATAGTAACCGTGAATGTTATCGAAGACTTTTCAGTGGTGAAAGTAAGATGAAGGGAAGAATTCTCAAATTCCTTGGGATATTCCTAATCTTTAATATCCTAATGGGGAGTTCAGCCGCAACACTAAATGTTATAGTAGTCACAGACCCCATTGGAAAGGATCCTAACGGATTTGCAGGGGGTAGTATGTCCTTTGCACAGAACATGTTCCAATCAACCTTCATATTATCCAAGGAAAATCATTTCACAGTCCTTTCCGGTGGTGAAGGCGAGGCCATTCCCCGTCTCATGGCAATCGTAGACGCTATAAATATCCTTAAGAATGGTGGAACCGCTGAAGAGGCCGCTTCGGCCGCGAGCAATTACCCTGGTATAAGGATAATGTGTGGAGGTCCTGGTAGAGGGGCGGCTGTTGGAGGATCCTTCGACGCTTATGTTGTCGTTGTAGAAGATGATGGTACCGTCACAGTAACCCCACATTCTGGTGGGTTAGCTGTCCTGCCACCAGGAAAAAAGGGTGCTATAATCCACCTTAGGAACACCCATGGTAATCCAAAGTATGGTACGGCCGCGGCTGTCAGGAAAGATGTGGCGATAAAAATTGGTAAGATGATACGTGACGGGTATCCTGCTACAGTGATAGTCTCTGAAGTTTTTAAGGATGTTGCAATTAATGCTGGTGAAAAGTATGGTGGTGGTGCTGTTAATGTGGCATCTGGAGTGTCTACAGGTGATATGTTCACACCAGCTAATTTGAATGAAACAGGTTATCCAATGGATCAACCCTATGCAAAGGTTTGTCCGCATTGTGGTTGGAGCGCAGGTTATCCTACTGCAGAGAATTATCAGATTTGTCCATTGGATGGAACACCCCTTAAAACAATATATGCCTATGATGCCCTACGGGATGCTATAACGGTCACCGAGAGTACCGTTTCTGTTTCGGTATATGGTAGTGATGAAGCTGGGGTTATACAGACGACCCAGGAGATAGTTAAGGCTACAGTTAAAGAGAAAGGTTATAGTGAAGAGGCCATAGCTAAGGCCATAAATGATGCTATAAATAGTGGTCTTATCATAGGCGTTAATTATGTGGAACCAAAGGATATAAATGTGAAGCCTGGTTCAAAGGCCGTGGGAGTCTATTACACTCCCCTACCAGATCAGAGGACATCACCGCCAATGGATCTCCCACTAAGTTCTGGCTTCTTTGAAATATTGGGGGATATACAAACGGCACTTGGATGCGTTCTTTTAATCCTCTTATTATTCAGGAGCACCCTCATAAGCTCATTTAGAAGATAGGGAAAGTTGATGAGATGGCTTTAATACTCTTAAGGGCTGATAGTAGAAAAAAGTTGCTTAATGCATTAGCAGATCTTGAAAGGCACGCCAATTTGAAAATAAAAGGTAACCCACGCCTAGTAGATAATAAAATGGCGGATGAGATAGTATCATCAATCCTTGGGGGGAAAGTGAGAAGGAAGTCTTCTGTTGCTGTGGCAGTTAATGTTGAGGAGGATGACACAACCTCCATACTGAGGACAAAGGAGATACACCCACCAGCCCATGTGATAATTGTAAGCAAGGAATACCCTGAGAATAGACTTTTAAGGGAGCTTATAAGAGAAGCCCCCATATTTAAGGGATACTATTCCCACAAAAGAAAAGTTTAACGTTTCTTTATCCTAGCTATATCACCGATGGTAGCCCCCCTGAATGATCCTCTCCTAGCTTCTGGAATCTCTTCCTCCTCGAATTTTTCTAATATCCGAATATTAAGGGTTTTCTCAAACTTTTTCGCAAGTTTTATATCTGGTTCCATCCTACCAGCTTCTATCCGATGAATCACAGACACTTTCTCATTCATCTTCTTGGCAAGATCCTCCCTTGACCAGCCTCTCCTCTCCCTTGCATCCCTTATAATCTTATTATAATCCTCAAGAACCTCATATACCGGTTCCATGGGCCTGGTGATCTTCTTTCTAAGAATCCTCTTGGGCTTTTTTGGTTGTCTTTGCACCTTGCCAAACTTTGAACAATCAATGCACACATCCATTACCGAACCTTCAATTTTCACCCTAATGGGCCTGCCTGGAATCTTCCTACCGCAAATCTCACATCTCATAGAAGATCTCCTCAATTATAATATTAGATCAGAATATTTAATTATTTTATATTGGATCTCTCTTTTTTTATATAGGAAAAAAGTTTATATACTTTTTATAAAAATAATTATAATCAGATAAAAAGGAAAATTGTGGAAGGAGGCTGTAATAACTGCTTGCAGGATAATTTTCCATCAAAGATAGAAGTGTGAGATTTGCGAGGGTCCTAAAGGCCCTATGGAAAGATAAACCCACACGGGTGAGAATACTATAATTCTCAACTAGGAAATCCCCCACACAATATGGGGGAAATCTAATTGATGTTAAAAAAAATTTGGATAGGAGTGTTCTAGAATCATGGAAAATAATCCACTCTACCTTTTTAAAAAAATTGAAGAATTAAAAAAGGAGATAAGAACCCTTAAAGAGGAAAATGCCAAGATAAAGAGAAAGTTAACATGGAAGATTAAAAAACTCGAAAAGGATAAACTCCTAATCGAAAATGAAAAACTAAGATTAGACAGGGAGGTTAAATCTCTCAGAGGAGAGATAGAAAGGTTCAGAACACCACCACTAGTTATAGCCACGGTCACCGAGGTTCTAGACGATCACAGAGTGGCCGTGAAGAGTAGTACTGGCCCCCATTTCGTTATAACCTACTCAAAGTTCATAGACAAAAAATTATTAGAACCAGGGGCAAGAGTAGCCCTAAACCAGCAAACATTCAGCATAGTTGATGTGTTACCATCCGAGAAAGACCCAATAGTCACAGGCATGGAAGTTGAAGAAAGACCAGACGTAACATACGAACAGATAGGAGGCCTAGCAGAACAAATAAGAGAAGTCAGAGAAACAGTAGAATTACCATTGAGCAAACCAGAACTCTTCGAAAAGATAGGTATTGAACCACCAAAGGGTGTTCTACTCTACGGTCCCCCAGGAACTGGTAAAACCCTACTTGCAAAGGCTGTTGCCCATGAAACACATGCAACATTCATAAAGATAGTTGCATCAGAATTCGTCCGAAAATACATCGGCGAAGGTGCAAGGATAGTCAGGGGAGTATTCGAATTAGCCAAGGAGAAATCCCCAAGTATAATATTCATCGACGAAATCGATGCTGTCGCAGCGAAAAGACTTAAAAGTTCAACAAGTGGGGACAGGGAAGTTCAAAGAACCTTAATGCAACTATTAGCAGAACTCGATGGTTTCGAATCAAGAGGTGATGTGGGTATAGTCGCTGCAACAAACAGGCCAGACATCCTAGACCCCGCCTTGCTAAGGCCTGGAAGATTCGACAGGTTCATAGAGGTGCCATTACCAAACGAGGAAGGACGCAAGGAAATCCTCAAGATTCATACTGCTAACATGTCATTAGCAGATGATGTTGACATAAACCTCATCGCAAGGATGACAGATGGAGCTTCAGGCGCCGATTTAAAGGCAATATGCACAGAAGCTGGTATGTTCGCAATCAGGGAAGAAAGAGAAGAAGTTACAATGAACGACTTCTTAAATGCCGTGGATAAGATAACTGGAATCGAAAAAGAGGAAGACTTCAGAAGAGAAGCCGGGGTAATGTTCGGCTAAAAGCAGATGTTTAGCCTATGATGAACCCTATGAGCTCTGAAGAGATGATGAATGATGGGCGATCTGAGGCTAAACATCCCATAACTCTCCTATTGTCACTTTCTTATCCGTTTTCACCAACTTTGGTATTCTCCCTATCATACCAGCATTTTCCCCGACAACCACTAGAACCCCCTGGAAATAATCCCTGAAATCTTCAGCTTTCTCCAAAGCATTTTCCACAGCCTCATAGTCCTTATTGCCATTAGCTGCGTTGGCGATTGACGTTGCAAGCGCATCAGCTACACTAGCCTTAGGAGCGAATACCGTCACTGCATCAGCCCGGCCAAAACTTATAGAATGTCCGATGGTACCTGAGGATGTGCAAACGCCCCTGGGTTTTCGATTAGCCCTCAACTGAAATCCTATTTCCCCAGAAAGGGGCGAATCACCAGCATATAATCCAATGTTAACCTTCCTATCATTTATAATGGCTATATCCCCGCCATTATCGATTATACTATACCTCGAACCTTTATCCATAAGATAGTAAAGTGATAATTCAGAGATGGTCCCTGCAACCGCAGCCATAGGACCCACACCCCCAATTAGGCCTGCTTTCAACATCATCTTAACTATAAGGGGTCCTTCATCAATAGATAATGGTTCAAGGGATGTGAGAAAATAAGGTCTACGCCTTATATAATCTTCAAGGAGAAACCTCTCCTTTAATATGAAACCCGGGAGGCCATGATCCTCTATGTCAGTGATTAATTTTATCCTTGTCTCCTTAATCCTTATATTCTCCTTCATCGAAAATACTATAATAGTTTCTAATTATTTATAATTTGGTGATTATTATGAAACCTGGTGAAAAGATAATTTATAGTACTCACCCTCGCCTATTCCTTTATTCAAGTTCCATAATCTTAAACCTTATAGTAGTTGTGATATTATTCTATATTCTGCCATTTGCCATGGAGGCCACTGCAAGACTTGAATATTCTATAGCATCTGCTGTTAGGTTGCCACTTGTCCAAATAGTAACATGGATATTCCTAATCATTATATTAGCACTGATCATAAAGTCGATAATAGATCTCATATCCTGGAGGTTTACAAAGTACATTTTAACTGACCAGCGAGTAATCATAGAAAAGGGCCTAATACACAAGGAAATGTCCTACATATACTATGATAAGATAGTGGATGTAGTATTCTCCCAGAGTCTATTAGAACGTTTAGTATCCGCTGGGGATATTCAAATATTCGGAGGCCATGAACACACTCCTATAATTTTGAAAAATGTTCCTAACCCAGGGAGGATAGATAAGTTAATAAACCAGTTAATTTCAGGAGATTATGAAATATCCAAGGTTGCGAGAGATGATAAGCCTCCAGGTGAGGGGTCAGTGATCAAAAGGCATTCAAATAAATTCAAAAGATTAAGATAATTTTTTTCTATTGAGCCAGTGGAGGATATAAATGTGGGATTATGATGTCCTCGTGCTAGGAGCCGGTCCAATCGGATCCACCCTCGCAAGACTTTTAGCAGAAAAGGACCTTAAAGTCGGATTGGTTGATAAGAAGAAGATAATAGGCTTACCACTTCAATGTGCAGGTTTAGTGTCTTGGAAGATAAAAAAAGTTAACATACTACCAGATGAGTTTATAATAAACAAGATAAAAGGCGCCATTATACATTCACCATCAAATCATATTCTGAAAATCTCCAAGGATGATGTGGAAGCATATGTAATTGACAGAATATCCTATGACCAGTACCTAGCAGAAGAAGCTGTCTCCAGTGGGGTTGAACTTTTAACAAACAGTAAAGTGACAGAAGTCGACTATAATCAAGGCAAAGTAACAATAAACGGGCGTGATATCCTTTCGGCTCCCATAATCGCCGATGCAATGGGATTCAAACCCGGCCAGAAAGGATTCCGTGCAAAACAATACCTCATAGAATTCCAAGATACTATAATGGATCCAGAATTCCTCGATTTGAAGATTGACGCAGATATTAGTCCAGGTTTCCTCTGGAGGATACCCCTATCAGAGACAAGGGCGAGAATAGGCTTCTTTTCAGAATCTGGAAAACCTTGGGATTTCCTAGTTAAGTTCATAAAAAGTTTTTCACACCACTTCAATATACTTGAAAGATACTCTGGTAACATACCAGCACCAGACCCCAATAAAAGATTATACAAGGGTAGATGCATCCTTATAGGGGATTCAGCAGCCCAAGTAAAACCAACCACTGGTGGGGGCTTACTATTAGGCTTCAAAGCGGCTGAAATAGCAGCTGAGACCATAGAAGAGGCCATAAACCATGAAGATCATAATATACTCAGAAAATACCATGAGAGATACCATAAAATTTATGACAAAGAAATCAGAAATCAGCTCAGAATACAGAAAACCTTCAAACTCTTAGAAAACGATGAAATAGACAATATAATCCTAAAAATAAAAGAAAAAAACCTCAAGGACATCATAATAGAATATGGTGACATGGACTATCAAACACCGTTAATACAAGAATTCCTAAAAAGAGGCCTCCTCACCTCACTGATACCCTCCTTCATCTGGAAGAAGGTGACAAGAATATGGAAATAGCCATGATACTATCAGGAGAACACAAAACACTACCTCCAAGTGAAGTCAAGAGCTTACTAGAAGCAGAAAATACAAAATACAAGATAAAATATCACAGAGACAAATTAATGATCCTCGAAATCCAAGCAGATAAAATCCCCAACCTATCTAGGCTAGCCTATACCCATGAAATATCCCAAGTCATATCTAAGACCACACTCACCAAATTTGAGAACACGATAAGATCCATACAATGGGAGAAACTGATAGAGGACAACTTCGCAGTCAGAGCAAAGAAAATAGAAAAGGCACCCATAGATTCACCAATAATAGAAAAAAAGACAGGCACAATTATAAAAAAGGGCTTCCCACACCTACAAGTAAACCTAGAAAACCCAAAAACACTAATCCGCCTGATCATAGAAAAGGATAAAATATTTATCACAAAAAGACTCTATAAAATCGACAAGAAACACTTCAACATTGCAAAGCCCCATAAAAGACCATTCTTTTATCCTGGCTCCATGAGCCCAAAACTTGCCAGGTGCATGGTCAACCTTTCAGGTGTCCGAAAAGGGGAAAGACTACTTGACCCCTTCTGCGGGACAGGGGGCATACTCATAGAAGCAGGCATAGTAGGTGCAAAGGTTATAGGTGCCGATATAGACCCCAAAATGATTAAAGGGACTGAAAAAAACCTCAAATATTATGGTATAAGAGACTATGAGCTTATAATGGCCGATGCCAGAAGTCTTAAACTTGAAAAACCAGTGAAGGCCATTGTAACAGACCCACCCTATGGAATATCCGCATCCACCCGTGGAGAAAAACAAGAAAGACTTTATAAGGAATTCCTCAAAACAGCAAAATACAACCTACAAGAAGATGGTAGAATATGCATAGCAACACCACATTACCTCCAACTAGAAAATATAACAGATGAATTCAAAATAAAAGAAAAACATGCTGTAAGAATGCATAAAAGCCTCACTAGGATAATATATACACTAGAAAAAGATTCTGGGGGTTCATATCATTGCAAGTGAAAATATTAGATACAACACTCAGAGACGGTGAACAGACACCAGGAGTTTCATTAACACCAGAAGAGAAACTTAGAATAGCATTAAGATTAGACGATCTCGGTGTTGACATAATCGAAGCAGGATCAGCCATAACATCCGAAGGCGAAAGGAAAGCCATTAAAAAGATCGTAAAAGAAGGATTAAACGCTGAGATATGTAGCTTTGCACGTGCCGTAAAATTGGATATTGATAAGGCACTAGAATGTGATGTTGACAGCATACACCTAGTAGTCCCAACATCCAAATTACACATTAAAAATAAACTCCAAAAACCCCCAAGCCAAGTAAAAGAAAACGCAATAGAATCTGTAGAATATGCTAAAGATCATGGATTAATTGTAGAATTCTCAGCTGAGGACGCCACGAGAAGTAACATGCAATTCCTAAAAGAAATATTAGAAGAGAGTATAAGTGCAGGGGCTGATAGAATCTGTGCATGCGACACTGTAGGAATCCTAACACCCGAAAGAGCCTACGAATTCTATGGCGAACTTTCAAAACTCAAAGCACCATTAAGCGTGCACTGTCACAACGATTTCGGACTTGCAGTCGCAAATTCACTTATGGGCCTAAAGGCTGGTGCAAGTGAAGTGCACGCAACCATAAATGGTATAGGTGAAAGAGCAGGTAACGCAGCCCTCGAAGAAATTGTAGTAGCCCTCTATTCACTTTATGACGTTAAAACCAACATTAATACAAAAATGTTATATGAAACCTCCAAGATGGTTGCCAGACTCACAGGAGTATACATCCAACCTAACAAGGCTATTGTCGGCGAAAATGCATTCGCCCACGAATCAGGCATACACGTCGATGGCATCCTCAAAAAAGCCGAAACATATGAACCCATAACACCCGAACTTGTGGGTCGTAAGAGAAGATTTGTAATGGGCAAACATATTGGAACCAGTGCATTAAAAGAAAAGTTAGAAGAATTCGATTTTAAAGTTGATGAAAAGCAGTTCAAACAAATATTTAAGAGAGTTAAAAGCCTAGGTGACATGGGGAAATGTGTAACAGATGTGGACCTCCAGGCAATAGCAGAAGACGTGCTAGGCATAGTTGAAGATAAAATGGTGAACCTTGAAGAGCTTACAGTAGTATCAGGTAACAAAGTGACGCCAACAGCATCAGTAAAACTAAGGATAAATGAAAAAGAGATCCTAGAGGCTGGTATAGGTGTGGGACCTGTTGACGCTGCCATAGTGGCCATAAAGAAGAGTTTAGAGGACTTCGCGGATATAAAATTGGAGGAATACCACGTAGATGCTATAACAGGGGGTACCGACGCTCTAATCGACGTGATAATAAAGCTCAGATACAAGGACAAGATAATAAGTGCAAGAAGCACACAACCAGATATTATAATGGCCAGTGTAGAAGCATTCATAAGTGGAGTTAACCGATTACTAGCAAACGAAAAAAAGGAGACATGAAAATAAAAATCCTAGGATTTAAGGGCGAAATAAGGGATATAAATGAAACCCTAACTATTTTAGAAGACGATGGTATCATACAATTAATGGATGCCAGGGCAGTAGCTGGTAAAGAGCATGTTTTACACGCCACAGCACATGCAATCAAGGCATTTAAGAGGGGAGAGAACATAGCAAATGACATAGGCTTGGAAATATGCTTAAGGACGGCAGCCACAAGACAAATAAACAAAGCCCTCGAAATGGTGGGCCTCAAAGAGGGGCCAATGGAAATATGCGCAGTCCTCATAGATTCTGATAAGTTAGATATATTATCAAAGATGTTCAAGCGAGACGACAGCGTCCTCGAACCAGATAAAGAGTACCTTAAAAAACTTTATAATCTTACAGAGAATGAAATAGAACTTGTAGGTGTTACAGGTGCTCTTATGGAGCGCACAACCCTCCTCATCCTCGAATCATAGATTCTATACAACCTATCAGATCATTAAGGTTATCTTTTGTGATTGATTCAACTTCTAAATTTTTTATTTCTACTGCCACGGCCTTCTTCTTCAACCGATCGTAACTAGGGCAGACAGTTAAAATATTTCCACCATCCACTTTTATAATTTTACGGAGTTTTCTAGCATACCCAACAGGATCCTCTGTAGGTATTATTACATTCACTCCCCTTCTTTTTGGATGATATACTCTTTCTAGCCTATTTTTAAGATATTCAGTGGCTTCAAGGAGTTTTTTAAGCGTTTGAGGTGCCTTTTTAAGTTCTTCGTTTATTGCTGCCGGTAGATAAGGGTCAACTTTCAAAATCCTTAAGATTAGACTATCCTTGAATATTTTCCAGTTAGAGGTTGCTATGAAGCCCCCACCACCAGCATTCACTATCTTAGGAGATCCTGTTGATGCTATTATAACATCATTATGCTCACTATTACATAGACGGCCAAGAGGGTCACCTATGCTCCCTGAAGCGTCTTCTACGAGAATCACACCATTCTCAGAGCATACATCATAAATTTCTTTAACCGGCTGTTCAGCTGTATAACCGGCGAAACTCGTTAAAAAGAGTGCTGCAGGCCTATTTTCCTTGATTGCGTTTTCGAGTTCTCCGGGTTCTATGATGCCCAATCGAGTTTTTAACGTTATTGTTTTTTTACCGAGGAACTTGGGGATTTGTTTGAAGCCTCTCCAACCACCTTCATCTGGTATGAGAAAAGGTGGTGGTAGATTGCTCATAACGGCTAATAAAGCGGCGTTCCCACTGTTCACGATCTTAACAATATTATGTCCGGTCAATTCAGATATTCTATTTTCAACTTCTTTTAAGACCCTGTTTGCTTTGGATGGTTCCATCGCGGCTCTGCAGAGAGCTCTTCTCGCAGCCTTTGATGGTCTTCTAAATTTGAGGTTCAAAGTCTTTTTTTCCTCCTTTATTTTTTTGAGTGAACTCTTCTAGGCTTGTCTGCCTGTCAGTTTCCTTGAGGAGATGGCTTTCCCTTATATACTCTCCCAGTTCGAGTCTTAAACGCCATCCAACATACTTTAACACGCCCTTAAGGGTGTTAAATTCTATTGGGGGTTGCTTCATGGCATTTTTCACATTCTCGCGTACATTGAACACTCCCAATGGGACGTACCCTTTGTATGCTTCCCTTAATACTATTGCACCAGCTTGTCTTTCTTCACGGTTAAGAGCGTCAAGCACAGCCATCTTCGAACTGTAATAACAGCCCCCAACCCTAGAATATTCCTTTTTCGAATCTCCAATTTCATGATCAGAGAACATAAGCTTTTCCGATCCTAGGACACCTAAGAAAACTTCTATCCACTCATATTGCCATCTTGTAGGTGTTAATATTATAATATACCTATTTTTAAAACTTTCAAATTCATAAACCCGGTAGGAATCGATAATCTCATAATTTTGGATTCTCCTGAGGAGTCTGTCTGCTATTATGCTGTCACAAGCTGTTATGGACCAACGGGTGGGTACAAGCTTGCGCCTCCTTTCAATACCAAAAGCCCCAACTGATAATCCCTTCTGTATGGAAGAGAATGGCACTCCCATCTTATATAACTCGTAGATTGCATCAGATGCTTTAAGGTCAGTATCATAATAGGCCTTTTCAAGATGACGATCCCATCTCACATTATCGGCCTGGAAGTATTCTATTGGTGCGCTAGGCCCATGTGGTGGATTTTCATCACCGAAAAATTGCACTCCACGTGGTTTATGTGAAAATAGCACTTCACTGTCAACAGGGGATTTGGCGAGTGTTATCTCTTGAAGTTTTTCCACCAATCTGTCATCAAAGTCTTTCACATGGACTCTTTGCTTTCCCCTTACAAGGTTGAGACGATATCCTATGATATCCTGGATACTTTTACCCTTTGGTATCCACTCCTCTGGCAGATCCATAAGATGAACATCATCACCATTGGAGGTTACAAGAGGTCCTGCATAAACTTTTGGATAATTATAACTTCCAATAAAAACTGATGGGGGTGTGGATCCCTCCATTTCCTTCTCAAAATTTGATGACCTCAATTTAATGTTCTTTGTAAGCTTTTCAAGGTATAAGTACTTTGATTTTATCATTAGAAAAATTTTATAGAAACCTTGTCCTAATATAATCATCGTATGAAGTCCACTAAAGAGACTATAATAGAGAAGGTGCGGGAGAAACTTAAACCTGCTTTATCCATTGAAGAGATACTAGAATTACTTTCAAATATACCATACTTTGATTGGGTTGGGATATACATTCTAGAGGGCGATGAACTCATATTAGGCCCATATAAGGGTCCCGCCACGCCACATCTCAAGATACCATTAGATATGGGGGTTTGTGGGAGAGTTGCGAGGACTGGTAGGACATCTATTGTTGATGATGTCCTTTCGGATGATGATTATCTTCAATGTAATGAAAATGTTAAATCTGAGATAGCTGTACCTATAAAAAAGGATGATAGGATCCTTGGAGTTCTTGATGTTGACAGTAACAAGCCGGCTGCCTTTGATGAACTTGATAGGAACTTGCTTGAAGAGGTTGCATTAATAGTCTCAAGGCTCCTCTAATTTGGAGGTTTTAACCTTTGAGGACTATTATGTCTGGGCGTGAGACTATACTTCCAAGTTCTCTTTTGCATCTTCCACAGAATCTTCTGGCGGTTATGCCAACTACCATATAACTTCCTGGGAAGTTCCTCGCATATATCATGTCCACTTTAAGGCCCAACTTTCCGAGGACATCCTTTAAGGTTTTTGTTATTTTCTTGTGGAATACTTCTGCTTCTTCTGTTTCAAGGCCTCTGAGGTCTGCGAGCAATCCTCTGCAACCACATGCCATGTTAAATATTTTAACCTCGGGGACAAATATTGCCCTCCCACTCAAATCCTGGAGTGTGTCTTCAATTCTATCTCGCGCATAGGACAGCTCCTTCAAAGTTTTGTTCATTATAAATCCCTTCTCTTAAGGATTAATTCCTCTGCGAGGTTTTCACAAAAATTACATTTATGGCATAATTTTTTGCAAGTTTTCCATTGTCTTATGGCACCCTCAAGTTTCTCATTTGGTATGTAGAAGTGATCCCTTAATTCGTTTGGACAATCCAACAATTCTAAGAGGTTGCCATTGTGATGTCCTTGGATGTAACTTTTCATGGTATCTATTATCCATTGTGTGGTGTTTGCTCTTCCCGAAATTTTTATCATGTCGATGCCTATCTTCTCATATTCAGGGATATCTTCTGGTCTTATCCAAGGTGACCTTATTATGAGGGTAGGTTCTCTGACCCGCAGTGAAATACACTTTTCAAAATAATAGTCTCCCATGATGGCAATTTGGGGTGAAGCAGTAATATGTGAGAATAAGTTGAAGTGTGAGTAACGGAATGGGCACTTGTAGAGGCATGCTTCATTGGCTATGAGTTTGAGTTTACAATCTGTAGCTTCTCTTATAGCCTCTAATAAGTTGAAGTGTCTGTTTATGTTCGTGTCAACTGTTATCTCATCAGCTCCTAAATCTTCGAAGAATTTGGCCCTTTGGGGTGAATCTACGTGGGCTATGCATGATACCCCAACTTTTAGACCTTGTAAGTCCTTTGATATCATCTCCACCAAGTAAGGGTCTGAGACTATGACCATGTCCACGTTTATTGTCTCTAATTCTTCTAAGTACTTTCTGAATATGTTATAACCATTGGAAGTTAAATGTTGTCCTGATAGGCAGGAAGAGTTTAATATAAGTTTGAATTTGATGTTGTGTCGATGCGCATAGGATACTTGCCTTCCAATATCTTCTAGTAAAGGTGAATGTAGTGTTGCCCGGCCACTGCCCATGTACTCAGATGGGCCTGCCATGTAAACCTCGTCTATGCTTCCTTTCAATTCTTTTATGATCTGTTTGAGGGATTCTGTGTCTCCTGGTAGTGGGGTGCTAAACTCCATCATTGATTATCATATGTTACCATCATAAATATAATAATTATGATAATAAAAAAAGGAGAGTTATTATTATGCGAATTCTATGGTGCTTGGTGGCTTATCACTCACTGAGAGGGCTACATGTGTCACTTCGGGTATCTCAGAAGTTATGCGCTTGGATATCCTTCTTATAAGATCCCATGGTAATTCGGGCACCCTTGCTGTCATGGCATCTATTGACTCCACCATCCTTAAAACTACAAGATAGCCAAAATCTCTCATATCACCTTTCACGCCTGTGGCCATTGTATCAGTGAGTACCGCGAAGTATTGCCATAACCTTTCATCTAATCCCGCGCCTATTATTTCCTCCTCTACTATAGCATTAGCCTTTCTACATATCCTAATCTTCTCGGGGGTTATCTCACCTATTATCCTAACCGCAAGACCAGGACCGGGGAATGGCTGTCTCTTGACTATCTTATCAGGCAGTCCAAGTTCTTTGGCGAGGATGCGGACTTCATCCTTGTAAAGTTCCCTTAAAGGTTCGACTATCTTCAGGACTAGTCCATGTGGTAGGGTCACGTTATGATGCGATTTGATCTTCCCCTCACTTTCAATCCAATCAGGAGCTATGGTCCCCTGTACAAGGTACTCCGCGCCTACTTCTTCAGCAACCTCTTCAAAAACTTCTATGAACACTCTCCCAATTATCCTGCGCTTTTCTTCCGGGTCGGTAACTCCTCTGAGCTCTTCTAAGAATCTTTCTGATGCGTCGATGAAACGTAAATTAAGGCGACTACTAAAGGTTTCCTTAACATAATCTACTTCACCCTCTCTTAGGAGGCCATGATCAACAAATACTGCTACTAGCCTATCCCCTATAGCTTTACTGGCGAGTACTGATGCAACTGAACTGTCAACACCCCCAGATAATGCTATTATAGCCTTACCATCACCTACACGTTCTCTTATACCCTTTACTGCTTTTTTTATGAAATCTGATGGTTCGAACATTATTCCACACCCTTGCATACCTTATAGAAGTTCTCGAATATCCTAGGACCCTCTGGTGTGTGATAGACCTCAGGATGAAACTGCACACCATAAAGTGGCCTTCTAACATGTTTCATGGCTTCTATCTCACATATACTCGATCTTGCAAGGACCTTAAAGTCCTCGGGTAAAACCTTAACTTCATCCTTGTGCGAAGCCCATACACTCATATATGGTCCAAGGCCCTTGAATATATCATCCTCGTCTAATATTTCTATTTCTATCTGGGCATATTCCTCGGCTTCTGCACTACCAACACTACCATTAAATGCCAAAGCCATCAGCTGATGTCCAAGGCATATGCCAAGTATTGGCACCCTAATCTTCAATATATATTCTATGGAATTGCCAGCCTCCTCTACTGAGGGTCCCCCACCTATTATAATCCCTGTGGGTTCACACTCTAGGAGGACGTCAACTGGGATAGTATTGGGTATCATCTTAGCAGGTATATTAAGGTATCGTAGCGTCCTATGGATCCTATGATTATACTGTCCATGGTTATTCACAATGAATATCATACTCCCACCTTTGGGGAAACTATTAAATTATATAAACCCTCACATAACTATTATGGGAATACGAGATATTATATATTTGATAGTGGCAATAATACTTGCAATTATAGCCTTCTATGTCCTTATATGGTTGCTGCCAGTTATAGTGATCCTCATAATAGCATATATTATCTACATATTCCTCAAGGCAGGAGACTAAAAAAGAAGATGGAAGTATACGCCACAACACACAAAGGATTGGAAAAAATAACAGCAAAAGAAATCCAAGAACTCGGGGGTAAAATAAAAAAATATGGTAATGGCAGAGTCTATTTTAAATGCGATGAAAAGTTAATCAACAAGTTAAATTACCATGCAAGAACTTGTGAAAGGATCATACTACTACTCAAATCCGCAAAAGTCACAAAACTTGAAGATATCCACAAAGAAGTTAAAGACATTGATTTCTCATTTATAAAGCCAAATGAAAGTTTCGCTGTAAGATCCAAGAGGGTGGGCGTCCACGATTTCAACTCCATGGACATTGCAAGGGTAGCCGGTGACGCTATCATAAAAAGCTACCAATCTTCCAGGAAAAAACGCCTCAGAGTAAACCTAGATTCCCCAGATAACATAATCAGGGTTGAACTAATCCATGACCTTCTACTAGTAGGCATTGACACCACTGGGGACAAGGGCCTTCACAGGAGAGGCTACAGGGTATACCAACACCCAGCACCACTCAACCCAACAATAGCAGCCGCACTCCTCAGAATCTCCCATTGGAAGCCGAAGAAAATACTAGTAGATCCCATGTGCGGTAGTGGGACGATACTAGTCGAAGCAGCCCTCATGGGAAGCAACATCCCCCCAGGTCGCATCAAAGAGGGTGGAAAACTCCCATTCAACCATAAACTTAAAATCATAGGCATTGAAAAATTCAAGAAACACGTTAAAGGCTGCCAAAAGACACTATCAGAACTTGGGATAGACTTCATCAAAGTCATACAAGGTGACGCAGAACACTTAGACAAGTATGTTCAAGAAGCCGATTTTATCGTGACAAATCCACCATACGGTATCAGAGTCGGGAGAAAATCTATTATCAAAAAACTCTACCATAACTTCCTCAGAACCGCGAAGAACATACTCACAGAAAATGGGAGTATAACACTCCTAACACCGCAAGAAAAAATCCTGAAAAATACAGCTACAAAACTAGACTACAAATGGATTGAAATCCCAATAGTCTATGGTAATCTCCCAGTGAAAATATTCAAATTAACCCGCTTGGAGGGGAGGACTTGGCCATAAAATTGTTAGTGGTCGAGGATGAAAGTATAGTAGCCCTTGACATTAAACATAGAGCAGAATTATTAGGCTATAAGGTTGTGGGTATAGCAAGTTCAGGGGAAGAAGCCTTGAAACTTACAAAGGAAAAGAAACCAGACCTTGTACTCATGGATATAGTGCTAAAAGGAGAGATGGATGGTATAGAAGCTGCGGAGATAATAAAAAGGGACTATGATATTCCCGTAGTGTATCTCACAGCTCACTCTGATAAAGAGACCCTTGAAAGGGCAAAACTGACAGAACCATTCGGTTACCTTATAAAGCCCTTTGAAGACCGGGAACTCCACAGTGTAATCGAAGTGGCCATTTACAAGCATATGATGGATTCAAAACTTAGGATGAGCGAGAAGAGATACCGTAAATTGGCAGAATCTTCACCAGATCTGATCATGCTCTTGGACAGGAATGAAAGGATAGTGTTCCTCAATAATGCCTTTGAAAGGGTTACAGGGTTCCCCAAGAAAGAATGTTATAAGAGACATGTCAAGATCCTTGAAGAAATAGGTATTATCACCAAGGGGGAATTCGAGAAGCTCACAAATGAACTTATAAAGCCATTCAAAGACCGTCTAGATAATCCAGTACAAGTAAAAATAAAAGACAATGATGGGAAAGAACATTACCTTGAATTATATGCTTCCACAATAAAAAATGGGGAAAATTTTATACAAATCATAGGACATGATATAACAGCAAAAATGGAAGCAGATAAAAGAAGATTAAAGTTGATTAGGGAAAAAACAAGACGAGAATTATACGGGTTTCTTTTATCAGCCATCCCAATATTCGCATCAACAATCCCCCCACAGCTTAGGAATACCATAATAAAAAGTTTCGGGGATAAATTCGAAAAAAACCTCAAACCTTCATTCAATGAACACATGAAAAGAAAGGGCCTATTATCCCAGATCAAAACAGGGAAAATAGAAGACGCCAAGAAAATCTTCGAAGCCTATATATCATGGTTAGAATCATTCCTCAAAAACCTTGGAATAAAAACAAGAATAAGAAAGGAAAACCAATACAAATTCGAGTTTGTAACATTCCCATGGGATGATCATATAAATCCTATATTTTCTCTCATGTTCAGAACAATAATCATGAGAAGTTTCACATGGACAAAACTCGAGGGTAATGTAATACAAACATCCAGGAAGAAAAAACTTGAATTTGAATTCCACATAGAAGGAGGCGCTTGAATTGGAAAAACTCCAAAGAATAAGTACAGGTATAAAAGACCTAGATGAAATATTAGGAGGATTCCCAGTAGGCCGCAGCATACTCATAACAGGGGATGCTGGTTCTGGCAAAACAATAATGGCTTTACAATTCGCCATAAAAAGTGCAAATGATGGTCTCAGGACAGTCTATATTACAACAGAAGAGGATGAAACCGATCTCAATTTCCAGTGTAACTCCTTTGGCTGGAACATAGCACCATTAATTGAAGATGGTAAATTAAAGATAATGAGTCTCGCCGCTACAAGGGCCATGGTTACAGAAGCCGAGATGAAAATCGGGATCGAATCAATTAATGAAGACATTGGAAGACTCCTAGAAGAGGTTCCGCCAGATACTAAAGTGCTTATCATAGACAATCTCGGAAGCCACACTGGCAAGTTAACACCTTATGAGTTCAGGAATAGGTTCGATTTCTTCGTATATGAATTGAAAAAAAAGAATATAACAAGTCTAATAATACTTGATAGTGCAACAGCCAGAGAATTTAATGAGATAGCATTATTCTCAGTTTATGGTGCTATAAACCTCATAAAGAGGGAGAACCCCTACACTGGTAGAAGAGAAAGGGTCATGGACATTGTCAAAATGCGTAGTACAAAAACCCCAATCGACTTCGTACCCTACAGGATAGGTGAAAACGGGATTGAAATAATAGAAAAAGTAAAATATGAATAGGCCTATAGGCGTTCAAGGGCCTTTAAGATGAGCTTAACACAATTTTTAATATCATCCATGCTCGCAACACCAACGGGCGTGTGAATATACCTTGTAGGTACCGAGACAACACCAGCCGGTATACCTGCACGAGTTAAATGTATTGCTGTTGCATCTGTCGTGCCACCCTCACTCACCTCCAACTGCACAGGTATATTCTCCTCCCTTGCAGTTGAAATAAGCCAATCCCTGATCTTCTTATGGGTTATTATACCCTTACCACTCGCATCAGTTAAAATTATTGCCGGTCCCTTACCGAGCTTGGCCGGCGCATCCTCTTCCTCCATGCCAGGATGATCCCCTGCTATTGTAACATCAACTGCCAAGGCCATGTCAGGATTCAATTTAAATGCTGATGTCCTGGCACCTTTGAGGCCCACTTCCTCCTGGACCGTGCCAACACCATATATTGTTGCCCGAGTTTCAACCCCCTTTAACACTTCTATTAGTATGAGGCAGCCTATTCTATTGTCGAGGGCTTTACCAGTGAATAGTCTGTTTGGGAGTTCGTTGAATGGTGCCTTAAAGGTTACAGGATCTCCTACCCCTACGAGTTTTTCTGCATCTTCTCTCGAGGTCGCCCCTATGTCTATGAACATTTTCTCATAACTTGTAACCTTCTTTCTTTCCTTTGGTTTCATCCTATGGGGTGGCTTTGAACCTATAACCCCCATGACTGGGCCCTTTTTTCCATGGATCTCTACCTGCTGGTTGAGGAGCATCTGATCGTTTATACCACCAATCTTTGAAAATTTTATGAAACCCTTCTTGTCGATGTAGCGTACCATGAGGCCTATCTCATCCATGTGAGCTGCTAACATTATACTAGGGGCTTCAGGATCTCCTTCCCGGACCATTATAAGGTTTCCGAGGTTGTCCTCTTCTATATTATCCACGTGCTCTTCTAGTTCATCTTTCATGATTTTTCTTATCTCATCTTCAAAACCTGATATGCCATTGGCTTCTGATAAACGCTTCATCAAATCAAACATTCTAATCTACCCCACTGATTTAACTAGTATGAGTATCCCAATGACTATCAAAAGGATCTGTGGCCAAAAGCGCAAGTAAACTACTGGTACTATACCCAAGGCGACAAGGAGCCATATAGCACCGATAATTATGAGCATTCCTCCGAAGTAGACTCCCCATTTATGCTTGGGTTTCTTCTTTTTAATTTCGATTTCCTCTGCCAATAATATCACCTCTGATAATGATCTGGTTTCATCCCCTTAGTACTATATTATGGGGGGGTAATTATTTTATAGTAAAGGGTTGAAAATCTATCTTTTATATGGTTGAGAAGGGGCATCCACGTTACAAATCATTAAAGTTGCGGGAAAAGATACTAGAAGCCTACCATAAAGGAGTGCTCGCAGATGCTGGTATCATAGCCCATGGCAGAGGAGAAGCCTTCGACTACCTTATAGGTGAAAGAACAAGAAAACCAGCAACCCAAGCCATTAAAGCAGCCGCAGCACTATTATTACTGGCCAAGAATCCTGTACTGTCAGTAAATGGTAATACAGCTGCTCTAGTCCCAGAGGAGATAGTTGAACTTGCAAGACTATTAAATGCAAAAATAGAGATAAACCTCTTCCACAGAACACCTAAGAGGGTTAAACTTATAGAAAAGATACTTAAAGAAGCCGGTGCAAAAGAAGTTTTCGGAACAGAAGATGAAAAACTTAAATATCTCCAGGGTATAAAGAGTCCGAGGGCCACGGCAAGTCCAAAAGGCATATACATTGCAGATGTTGTCCTCGTGCCATTGGAGGATGGGGATCGGGCTGAAATGCTTAAAAAGGCTGGTAAGACCATCATAACTGTGGATCTCAACCCTCTATCAAGAACATCCCAGAATGCTGATATAAGCATTACAGATAACATAGTGAGGGCTATCCCCCTCCTCATAAGATACGTGAAAAAATTAAAAGATTATAACAAGGATGAACTAAAAAAGATCCTAGAAGGATTCAACAATAAAAAGAACCTGGAGCATATGCTCCGTTTAATAGACCTCCAAAGGATGCGAAAACTTTAAAGGAGAGACCAGATGAAGATCATAGGATTAGCTGGGATGCCAGGATCCGGTAAAGGAGTAGTTTCAAGTATTGCAGAGGAGATGGACTACCATATAATAAGGATGGGTGACATCATAAGAGAAGAGGCGAAGAAAACAGGTGAGGACCCAGGCAAGACAGCAGTACGCCTAAGAAAAGAACATGGAGAATATATAATAGCTGAAAGATGCATCCCCAAAATAGAAAATATCAAAAATGGGAAAATCCTAATAGAGGGTATAAGAAGCCCCCATGAAGTTGAAATATTCAAAAAACATTATAAAGGATTCAAGGTAATATCAATATTCTCCACCCAAAGGACAAGATTCAAACGCCTCCGAAAAAGGGGTAGAAAAGATGATACAAAAGACTACAAGAAATTTGTAAAAAGAGACCAGAGAGAACTAGGATTCGGCCTCGGAGACGTTATAGCAACATCAGATTATATAATCATAAATGAGGGCTCCCTACATAAATTCAAAGAAAACACAAAAAAATTATTAAAAAAGATTACAAAAGACTGTTAAGGTGGAACACTCCCCATGGAATGTGAAGTTAAAGTTGAAACTCGGATAAACGCAACAGAAAACCCCAGAAAGGTACTAGAAAGTGTGCTTAACATATTCCCCAAGATAGAAATCAAAGAAACAGACAATTCAATCCAGGGCGAAGGTGGGATAGAAGTCCTAGAAGAACTCAGAGAATCACTAGAGAAGAGAAGAATACGTTCAACAGCAAGAAAAATATTATATGAGAACCTTAAAGGTTATAGGACAACATTCTACCTTAACAAGCAGGCTGCATTCATAGGAAAAGTTAACATATTAGAAGAGGAAATCTCACCACTTGGTGATATAAAAGTAGAGATCATATCAGAGAACTTAAAAGAGATTATTGATTGGCTAGCTCCCAAAATCGAAGAAGAATATAACTAACCTTTATCCAGGAGTATAGCATCCATTATCTCTAAAATACCACTATCCTTGAACCACTTCTTCTCAGCCTTTAAGATCTTGATCCTCTTTTTGAATATTGGCCCGTCAAGGACGAATGTTTCGGCTTCACCACCTTCAAATGCCAAGTGGACACCATATCTCTCATTTAAATCCTTTAATTCTTTGAGCATTTCATAGTCTATTTCACGTCCAAGCCATGAACTGTCAAGACCCTCAGCTGCAACTGCAGTCACTATAACCTTAAACCCCAAATCCAAGATTTCCATCATATACTCCCACGGGTTAACATGCCAGAGTGGCGTTTTTGAAATGAGTCCAACCTCTTGACAAAGTTTGTCTATTCTCGACCGCTGGTAATCGGAAACAATGGCACCGGAATATAACACTTTGACCCCGCGTTCAACGAGCACTCTTAAAAGCTTCTTAAGATCTTTTAGCTCTTCCTCTTTTATTCCGCTCGTCGGACCCTCGATTAAGGGTATGCCAATAGCCTTAGAGGATAAACGTGTCCACTTTATATTAGGCACATGGAACATGTACGAATGTGGGTTATCTGAGACCATGGACACTAGATACTTTACATTGTCCTGTTCCATAGCCTTGTAAAGTGCCATTGTACTATCTTTACCACCGGAATAGAGTACAGCAGCATCCAAAGCTTATCTCCCCAATTTTCTCCTAATTGCGGCTAAAACGGCCATGATACTGTCTATGAATATGCCAGCAAGGCCGGCTAACATGCCAATGAAACCACAAGAGACCACAACAGCAGACTTAGGCGGCATGGAAGCCTTGAAACTTTCAATTTTCTCCTCCACAGAACCTTCAATGGAGGCTATTGCAATGCCTTTGGATGAGAGATACTCCCGTAAATTTTCGATCTTATTTGCATGAGTGTCAATGGACACTCGTACTATACTATACTTTGTATAAATTTCACTGGTTAAAATGAGCCAATCAGATATTCGGTTGATAGTAGCCTGCGGATCTCCACTTTTAATCCTACATATGATAGTCCCACGGGGATCCGCTTTGCAATATGTTACATTAGAATCGATAACTGGAACACCCTTTTCTATTAATTCTCCGCGTTCACTAGTAAAATTATCAGTTTTTAAGAGAATATATCCTACCTTAACATTCTCAACACCTTCAACGCCTTTCACGCCCTCGATGAATTCTCCAATATCAACATCATGTGACAAATCAACATAGACAGTTTCAGGGCTACTATATATGCTCTCATAGAAGCCCCTAGCAATCCCTGGTATATCATCATAGACTGGTAAGATGAAAAATGTGCCACCGATAACACCAACCATGAAACCTATGAATATCACAAAGAATATGTTCCTTTTACCCACAACAGGTGTCATAAGACCCACAGAAAATACAAAGACTAACAGTATTATGAATAATATGAGCATTATTAGGGTTACTATGACATCCATGGATTTCCTCCTTGTAAAAAAATTTGAAGCTTAGGCTTGGTGATTTTTTTCTAAAATTTTTCCGTTGCAACTATTTTACCATCTGTTTTACTTATATATACTCTTTCTACGAGTTTATGGTCTTTGTAGAGTGGGACTATCCATACTTCAATATCCTTTTCTTGAATCTTAATAGAACCGGATGTTGGATCCTTAGTAGTATATCCTGGCTTTGATGCTATCTCCTCAGCCTTTTCAGCGCTTATTTCAAAATCTCCTGTTGAATTATTATTGTTTGATGAGTTATTGGGTTTTGGGACTACGATGGGTGCGGGTTGAGGCTCTGCTGGTGGAGGGGTTGGTTGCTTTGGTGGGGATTTCTCCTTAGAAAAGAACGGGTTATATGCATAAAATATCAATGAAAATGTTATGATAATTATCCCAATAAGTGCTTTATACTCCCATTTCATCCTATCACGTGATCCTTGTTATTTTTATAGTGCCGTTATCATTTTTCAGATTATATGAAGATCCGGCACTAAGATTTGCTGGTATAATATCAGTTTTAGGTACAATGTTTAAGCTTACCACATAGCTTCCATGATAAATTTTAATCGTTCCGTTCGTGACATTTATTGTATAGGTGCCATTAGGCAATGTTAAATTCACTTCATATCCAGGACCATTGATATATACTGTATTAACTGCCTCAGCTACTCTTTCACCTACCATGCGTGCTTTTCCAAATTCTCCTGTTTGGGTCTTTGAAAGTTCACTATCTACAAGACTTACCATACTCGCTATTATAATAATGACCATGAGCGTGGCGAATAACAAGTCAGCGCTTAAAACACCTCTTTCATCCATATATACACCTCAACTATAATTATTTGCGGCAAGTCCAAGAAGTATCTTATAAGGGTCTGATAGACAGAATGGAGCTCCAAGAGGATCATACATTGGATGACCTCTAACTTTTATCGTTGAACCGGCTACACCTGCAAAATATTCTCGGTCGATCTTGGAAATGTATGGATTACCATTATGGTCTTCGAGGAGCGGATCGCCTATTATGAATGTACTCATTCCTGCCACGGAGTTGGTTCCACTTGAACGATTTTCTAGACGGTCAAAAAATGAAAGCCCAGAAGGGTCAACTATATAATATGGGCGTGGTGTTATAGTGCTCGGGTTATCAGTACCATTCAGACAATACCAAAGATGCTGGAGATGATCATCGTCATCGACCGTCTCGTTTAACCGATAATCATAGTATGTACCATTAGTGGCATAATACGGATACTTATAAATCACGTTACTTTGACGGTGCTTAGTTCTTATCCAAATGTAAGGGTCTTCAAGTCCCTCAATACTCACATAAGCCTTTATCTGGGGCGTTTTACCCTCAAAAGATTGTCCTTTTTGCACGACTTTGATGGGTATACCTGCCCTTATAATAACATAAAAACCAAATGGATCCTCTTGGGTTATGTTAACATCACTACTTGTTATTACTGTACTAGTATAGTTATTGACTGAAATATTGTTTATGTATATTTCACGTCCAGTCTCTCTCTCAAGGGTAAGAGTGGAGTTTATTATATAAACATTAAGGGCATCAACAACACGAGCTTGGATATAATTTTTGCTTTGACCAGGTTCAAAAAATGGGTTGGGATCCAAAGCAGTTGCATTATCAATAACCATCCTAGTGGCATTATAAGCCGCGTTACGACCAGCATCACTAGCAGCCTTTTCAAGATCAGAATAAAACGATGAAAAGACAGTTAATGTGACATCTCCACCAGTTGCAAGCGCGACTAACATGTTGGCCTCGTTCACAATATCTGCATATGCTATGGCCATGATAACAATAGGTATGAATAAGAGGACCATCATGGGCGTGAAAACATAACCTCTCTCATCATTATACACTTTTAGTCCCTCCATAAATCCAATCTAACAGGCAAGGCATTTGGGAGATTACCAGTATAAAGTGCCTCTGTCTTTATAAGATTCGGATCCACGGTGTAACCTGACTGTGCCAACATATCTATAAGGTTTTGACGCGCCATTGCCTGTGCAACATAAGCATCATCCGCATAAGCGCTGGCCCACATATTAGCAAGGAACTTTGGATAAATAACAGCCACTCGAGTACCTGAATAAATCTCAGCATTAGAATAACTCTGATAAGTGCTACCAGTGCCTCCGATATCCCCTGATTCCCATGATGCGCTTGAATTCACAGTTACTCTAATATAGTAGGTTCCTGGTTTAGTAGTGTAGTTTTGGGGGGTTCCACTCTTTGTGAATATTTTGCTCCCTGCAACATCTATTGATCCGATATCGATTGCAAACTGTGGAGAGCCACTATAAAGTTGCACCCAGCCACTCGTAGAATTTCTAACTTCCACTGAAATATTCCTAGTGTCAAGGCCCGTGCCGAGGAATAATATGACTCTCTGGGCATCCGGTCCTATTGTAAATGTATTCACTGGGGCTGTGGTATTTGTACTGTTCTGGTAACTTGGGAATGGGAAATTCTGCCATTGTATAGGAAGTGCACTATACGAAACCGTACTGTAACAATCTACAAGACCTACAAGGTCATAATCATTCCCAGGTACTTGGTCCCATATTGTAATGCGCACCTTATTGGTCGTGCCAGCCCTAAGATAATCTCGTATATAAATTATACCTGGTACATTACCATAACCATCACTTCTTACACTGTAATCGACACCACCATAATCAAATGAACAGAAGACGACATTCCATGCTGTTCCATTCCAGACCTCCACGAGGGCGTTGTCAACACCACCATAAGGGTTTATAACCGTATAAGCATCAAATATCCGAGAACCAGCAGGGATATCTATGTCTTGGACAACCGAAACAGCGCAGCCGTTTTCTCCATTAACACCGGTTATAACAAAAGGTTGACCATCAGAATAACTATGGTTTTCTCTCACCATACTGTTCCATGCTATTGTTCTAGAGTTATACAAGTTGCTAACGGTACCTGTTTGGAGGTTATAAATTCTACCATACTCATTTGCTTGTCCGTCTCCGTCTAGGTCTTGAGCAGTTGGAACCGCAAGGCCTGCCGCATCATTAAATGCGAAAGTCCTTGTTATCAAGCCCTTAGGGACTTTTATTGTTGTAGTATAATTCGCTAGGATAGAAAACCATGGCATGTCATAACTTTGGGTAGAGACCATTTCTCGAAAGTTCACATAGAAATTGTTTGAACCGCCCACAAGATTGGAAATATTCCCTTGGTAATTATACATAAGCTGTGGAGGAGAAGTCTGGGGTCTGCGATTCAGGAACGTGAAGCTTGAATTAGAAATATTGTATGGTTGGCCATTAATATAGACGGTTGCACCATATGATGATCCATTGTTTTTGTTGCATGAGCCTAGGAGAAATTTGCCCCATATGATATTATTTGAAGGGACTGTGAATGGAATGTTTCGTGGTGAGCTGCCACCACCCCAATAAGGGTAAGTACGTAAACCACCACTCCATGGTTGGAAATTGGTGAGCCAATTGTGGAAATTCCAGAGTGTTGTGGTGGAATTTACTGTCTGATCTTCCATCGTGATCTCTTCGACCTTATACCATGCACGTCCGAGCCATCCTTCCCTTGGCCCTGAGATTACAATGGCCCTCGATGCAACATCCTTTGGGACGCTTATCCCCCTGTCGTCCGTGACTGAAGGATATGGGCCTATCGTAAGTCTGTAACCTGTATCTGGAGGTATTAATGATTCTAGTTCTTCTTGAAGTATTGCTTGGGCTGCCGATTGGTTTCCGGCTGCGTATTTGACTGCAGCGGCTTGTAGTGTCCCGTCTTGTCTCATTAGTTCGAGTGTATCTGCTGCCATGGCTTCCAAGCGTTGGTGATCTGAACCCATATATGCTGGTAGAATATAATATGTTAGTATTGAGGTTGCTAAGATGAAGAATATGACTAATGCAAGGGTTGCATCTGTTGTGAATATGAATCCTCTTTCATCCAATTTTGATCACCTAACCCATATATAAAGGATTAATTTTGCCGGTCTAATTTTAATATTATCGAGGTTTATTTGTTCTGCAGGAGTGCCTTTAGGAGCTGCGATAACATATACGTCCATTGATGCTCCAGGATTACTCTGTGTCCTCACAGCTAATATATTATCTATGAAGGTCGTATTATTGTATAGATAGGTTTCGTTGATCTGCTTTTTAACCTCGGTTATGTGCTGATTTATCTCATTTGGTGGTATTACACGATTGCCGTTTACATCTACAAATGCTGAATCATAGCCACGATTTATGACGATCACCCAGTAATCATATATTTGTAGGTATACATTGTTGGTTGGGAAACTCGTAGTATAAGTTCTAGGTTGTCCAGCGTCCCGTATAAGTCCCTCAAGGGATGTTATACGTTCAAGTTTAGTTGTGAGAACAAATCTTTCAACCCTTACAATGTTCTGGGCACTTGCATTATAAGTGCCGAGAGTTTTTATTTTCAAGCCATCGGTTGATGTTATGTTGAGGTAGTATCCATATTGAGGTCCTATGAGTTCCCTTAAATGGGTATCATTTAATGCTGCCACTTTGATGGGGGCTAAATAATTTTTATTAGGAACTCCCTTTAACACATCATATCTTGCAAGGCCAACTGTGGATGGATTACCTGTCTGTTCCCAATTATATGGAACCCCTGGGGTTTCTACGAGCGCATCGGCCACATCAGAGGCGTGTCTTTCAAGGGAGCTCTGAAAAATGGTGTTCTGGGAAAGATACATTATATTATCCATACTCATTACTACCGTGCCAAGGAGTATTGTGAGCGGGATAAGGGCCAGTAAAAGGTCAAGTGAAAACACAAACCCTTCCCTCTCCTTTATAAACCTCAAAAAAGTTCCCCCTACAAACTTGTTATATATTGGAACATTATTTATATTTGATCTTAAATATAATTTATTATCATGATAGTCGATAAGCGAGGTCAGATTTCTGGAGAGTTTATTTTAATAATATCTTTTGTTGTTATCATAATATTGGTTTTCGCATCTTTCATAGGTCCTCAAATAGAGGAGAATAATATTATATCTGCCGCTCGGGAGGGGGCTTCTTCAGCTGTCACTGAAATTACATATTCTAATGTTTCAATGCAACCCATTCGGTTGGAAGGCATTATTGTAACAGGTGAAAAAGACAAAAGTATCATTTTAAATTTTGATAGGCCATTACCTGAAAATTATAAGGCATTCGTGATAAATAGGACTGTGGAGTCTATTCTTAGAGTTGGGGGTAGTCGAGTAGGTGATAATAAAATTAAAGTAAGTGATAGGATATATACCATCATGGTTTAGGATACTATTTCCAGTATTTTAGTTGGTCGATTGCCCCGGGCACTGAATAGCGAACCTTCAATTGCCAGTTTCACAATATTACCTTTTTTAGCTTTGAATCCATTATTTTCAACGATATAAATGTCTGGTTTCACATTTGATCTTATGTCATAGTCCACACGTACATATGATGTGTTCTCACCGACTTCTATAACTTCCCCAAATGTATAATTTCTGTAATATCTTATCCTAAATACTAAAAATACTATTATTACGGCTATTATTGCAAATAGTAGGATGCTGAGTGATGGGAAAAATGTGAAGAAGAATGATGTGGAAAAAGCAGGGTTATTAGCCACCACTACTATGAATAATCCTACCATTATATACATAATGAAGAAATCTCTATACGCATTGAAGTCCTCTGCATACATTACCCTAACTTGATAATAGAGTATATAGACTATCAGAAATACTAGTATAATCCCCACAGCGGCAAATATAATAAATGATACGAGATTAAAAGAGTATAATATTGAAACAATGAGAAATGCTGCAGCGGATACTTGGAGCTTTAGGACGGTGTTTTCTTTTTCTGAAGGATGAAAGCGGGCCCCTTTAACCATTATGTGCACTTCATCCTCTATTGGGGTTAAATCTTCGACTTTAGCTCCCTTCATCCTTTTAACCCCAAAATTATCATGTGCACCTATTTTGCCCAATAAAGCCATTCCTTTCCTGGATATAGTCTCTACTTTGATTTCTTTAATCTTCTCTTTAACTGCCCCTGATTTTATCTTTTTAGGCAATCTTATAAGTTCAATAACAAGAGTACCTAACAAGTAAAAAAAATTTATGATGATTTCACCTAGTGTGGAAAAAAACCCCATATAAATCCCCAGATTTCCTTTTTTAAACTATTGTGATCGTAAGTGATCTCGTGTTTAGTGGCCATGTGATGGTTGCAGTATGCCAGCCCTTTGTCAATTGTATGTTATTTGATGTTAGGTTATAATTATATTGTGTCGTGGCTGTTATGTTCCTCATAGTATTATTACTAAAGGTAATGGTAAAGTATATCATGTTGTTCCTGTAGCCTAGTATACCATTTTGGGGTATATAGAAACTCACCGTCCTTTTAGCCCCTGGTCCATTGGAATATACAACATCAGCCGCATTTGCAATCGATTCCACGGCGACTTTTGCATCTGATGCCCTTGAAACGTCATTACTAGCATCTATGGCTCTTCCTATAAGAGGAATGGTCACTCCACCTACTATTAAAATGATTACAAACACGAGCAAAAGATATTCAACTGAAAGCTGACCTTTATCATCCATCTTTATCACTATATTCTTTTTTATAATCTTAAGATATATTAGCGTATCCCTATGCTAAAGACTTTTAAGAGTAAAATTGCAAGATCACCTATAGATAAAGATAATAGTAGCCCTATGAATATTGCAGGAGCGAATGGAACACCCTTTTTTATCCTAACCTTCCCCGGGATCTTCCCAGTTTTTGAAAGTTCAACTAGAAGTTTTATATCTTCTCTTGTGAGGCCGGCGGCCATAGATGATAATACGATTTTCCCTGGGGATAGACTTTGAAGGTTGCCTGTCCTGGCAGCTTCTTTGATCTTTTCCCAGAAACTTTTTTCATCGAAATAGTATTTGTTATCCTTTTTGTAGAGTTTATAGGCTAGTATCATGCCCTCTTTGAGGTCTTCTACTTTTATTTCGTCTTGGAGAGCTTCCTTGGCCACTTTCCCTAGGAGTTTCCTTATAACCTGTAAGATGATTATAGAAGTCCATAGGATCAATATCCCAGTTATTGTCAATTTTGGATTCTGGTATATGGAGTATAATGTTACAGCGGATATTACTAGGATTTTTGGTTTCATGGGTAGTTTAGATATCATCATCGTAAGAATATAGATTATTATAAAGGCTAATATGATAATCTGCAATGATAAGATTGATGTTATCATTAATGTTAAGGTTATGGCTGATGTTATGATAAGAGCAAAAATTAGAGAACTTTTATAATCTTTTATAGGTTCTAGGAGCTCTTCTAATAAGTGTCTTTTATATTTGGATGCTATGTAAAATACAAAAATGATAAGGAATGGGAGTATACCCAGTATACTGTTGATTATCAATGTAAAAGGGAATGGATAAGATGCTATGATGGGAAATGACACTCCCATGATAGAATATCTTAACAGGGATGGTTGGAATGGTAAAAGCGCGGCAAGGCCCGTGAATAATTTAACATCGCCACCAGCCCAGGCACCCAACCTCCAAAAAATATAACAGACAATAAACGTCATACCAGTGAATATCAGTGCAAAAACAAAAAAGAGCGGATCTCCCATCTGATAGGAAAATATGGCGTCTAATACTATGCCAAGGCCTATAAGTGGGAATGTTAACCTATTAGGGATTACACCCCTCTTGAGGTCACTATATGCAGCGTATAGACTAGCTAACAATGCTACTAGGACCGGTAAAATTGAATACATGCGATCACGGCCTATTATTTGCAGCTGCTTCTAGGAATGATACGAAGAGTGGATGTGGCCTGTTAGGTCTTGATTTAAATTCTGGGTGGAACTGGCATCCGAGATACCATGGGTGATCCTTTAGCTCTATGATCTCTACTAGGAAATCGTCTGGTGTTGTCCCCGCTATTATAAGCCCCTTCTTTTCTAGTTTTTCCCTGTATTCGTTGTTGAGTTCATAACGGTGTCTGTGCCTTTCACTTATGAGATCCTTTTTGTATGCTTTGTGGGCGATTGTTCCAGGTCTTAGTTTGCATTTGTAAGCTCCTAGGCGCATTGTACCCCCCATTTTCTTTATCCTCTTTTGTTCTTCCATCATGTCAATTACTGGATATGGTGTTTCCTTGTCGAATTCTGTGCTATGGGCGCCCTCAAGGCCTATGTGGCGTGCGAATTCTATTACCATGCATTGCATTCCAAGGCATATTCCAAAGAGTGGGACTTTTTCTTCCCTGGCGTACTTTGCAGCGTATATTTTACTCTCGATACCCCTTCTTCCAAAACCTCCTGGTATGAGGATCGCGTCAAATCCTTTAAGCTTTTCTTTAGTTAGCTTTTCATTGGTGCTTATCCATCCTATTTCCACTCTTTTGCCAAGGTGTGCTGCGGCATGCCTCAAAGCCTCCCTTATACTCATATAGGAGTCTTCAAGTTCCACATATTTTCCCACTATACCAACTTTTATTATGGGTTCCTTTATTTTGAGGGATTCCACGATCTTAGCCCAATCTGAAAGGTCACCAATCCCTTTAACATCTAAGTTTATTCTATCTATGATATATTCTCCCACTTTTTGCTGGTTTAATACTAGTGGGACCTCATATATTGATTGGACGTCTGGGGCGTTTATGACAGCTTCTTTTTTAACGTCACAAAAGTGTGCTATTTTCTCTTTTATTGAGGAGGTTATTGGTGTCTCGCTCCTGCATATTATCATGTCAGGGGTTAGGCCTGTGCTTCGGAGTTCTTTTGTGCTGTGCTGTGTGGGTTTGGTTTTGAATTCTCCAGCAGCCTTGAGGTATGGTACATAAGTTACATGTATGAACATGACATTTTCGTATCCTTCCTCGTTTCTTAATTGTCTTAACGCTTCTAGGAATGGTTGACCTTCTATGTCACCTACTGTACCACCTACTTCTACTATCACAACTTCTGCCCGGCTTTTTGATGCTATTTTCCTGATCATGGATTTTATCTCATCTGTTATATGGGGTATGATTTGCACACAAGATCCTAGATATTTGCCCTTTCTTTCCTTTTCTATCACTGAAAGGTACACTTTCCCTGTGGTTATGTTAGATTCCCCTGGTAAGTTCACGTCTAGGAAACGTTCGTAGTGTCCAAGGTCTAGGTCTGTTTCCATTCCATCTTCTGTTACGAAGACTTCACCATGTTGGTATGGGTTTAGGGTTCCTGAGTCCCAGTTGAGATATGGGTCGATTTTTATAGCAGCGACCTTTAATCCATAAGATCTGAGTATTCTTCCGATTGATGCTGCTGTTATACCTTTACCAATGGAGCTTACAACCCCACCAGTTACGATTATATATTTTGCCAGGATAATCAACTCCCTATAAGCTTATCTAAGAGCTTCCAGGCCACTGATAGGCCTAGACCACCTTTTTTCGCGGATTCTTCATCATATGAGTTTATATTGTCCTTTTTCATGTTTTCGCCGCAGATGGCGTATGGTACTGGGTCCCGGGTGTGTGTACCCACTTTTATAGGTGTGGGATGATCTGCTAATAAAACTAAACGGAAACCGTCATATGATGGAAGCTCATCTAGTAGTGGGCCTAGTATCTTGGAGTCGATATTTTCAATGGCTTTTATTTTTTCTTTTATGTCTCCTGCGTGTCCTGCCTCATCAGGAGCCTCTACATGTATGAAGATTATGTCATGATCTTGGAGTGCCCTGATCGCATATCTGCCCTTTGCCTTATAATCAGTGTCTAGGTATCCGGTAGCCCCTGGAACATTAATATTATCTAATCCTAGGTAGACTCCTAGGCCTTTTATCAGATCCACGCCGGTTATTGTAGCACCCTTGAGACCATATTTTTCTTCTAGTGTTTCCATTGTGGGTTTTTGGCCTTGTCCCCATAACCATATCATATTCGCCGGGTGTTTACCCCTTTTAGATCTTTCTATGTTGGTGGGATGATCTTTGAGTATCCTTTGGGATTCTTTTATTATCTGTTTTATTTTTTCTGCTGTTTGTCCATTGGACGGTAGATGATCTTCTATGGGTTCTCCTATGATATCATGTGGTGGTTTGGTTTTGACTTTTAAGGCTTCTCTACTTGGGTAAATGTATAGGTTTCTGTAACTTACACCTGTATAGAATTTGCCTATTTTGAAATGTTCATTTAGGGTTTTTATCAGTTTTGAGGATTCTTTTGTACTTATATGATCGGCGTTGAAATCTATGATGCGACCATTATGGACTGTTATAAAGTTGCATCTGAATGCGACATCGTCTTTTTTGAGTTTTACTCCTATGCTCGCGGCTTCGAGGGGTCCTCGGCCTGTGTAATATTTCGTGGGATTGTAGCCCATTATGGCCAAGTTCGCAACATCTGATCCGGGTTCCATGTCATCGGGTATTGTTTTTAGGAGCCCGTTAGATCCTTTTTTGGCTACATGGTCCATGTGTGGCTTGTCAGCTACTTGTAAGGGTGTTTTTTCTCCGAGTTCTGGCAGGGGGTAGTCTGCCATCCCGTCTCCTATGAGTATCACGTATTTCATATTTTCTAAGATTGTTTGGATTTCCATATATTTATTATGTCTGTGAGTATTGCTGATGCTGTTTCGAGTGAGCCTGCGCCTTTGCCTATGACTGTTATTTCCCCTGCCAGGTCTGTGCGGAGAGTTGCCATGTTAAGAGTGCCATCAACAGCATATGGTGATGTTTCTTTCACAAGCCGTGGGCCTACCCTCAGTATATCATGTGATATTTCTGCTATGAGCTTTATATGGTATCCGTCTTCCTTTGCAAGTTCTATGGCCTCGGGTGTTATCTTTGTGATCCCTGTAACCTCAACATCATCTAGGGTGCATTCTCGCCCAAGCACAGCATTTGCTAATATTACTGATTTGCATGCAGCGTCTAACCCTTCAACGTCCTGTGTAGGGTCTGTCTCTGCTATTCCAAGCTCCTGGGCCTCTTTTAGTGTTTGTTCGTATGATGAGCCTTCAGCAGTCATCCTTGATAGGATGAAGTTGGTTGTACCATTGAGTATCCCTATTATAGATTCTATCCTAGAGGAGGGTAGTGTCTCTTGGGCGAAGTTTATTATAGGCATGGCACCCCCAACTGAGGCCTCGAATTTAAAATTTACATTATTTTCCTGGGCTAGGTCGATTAGTTCTTTGTAGAATAGTGATAAGTGGCCTTTATTGGATGTTACAACATCTTTTCCATCTTTCATGGCCTTTGTTATGAGTGATTTTCCAGGTTCTCCTGTTATGATGTTTGTGGGTGTGACCTCCACGAGGCAATCATATTCAACCTCATCAAGTACTTGGAGGCCATCCATGCTTTCATACCCATGATCTGGGTAATAGGCTACGCTTCCCTTTTCTGATTTGACTTTTATGAGTTTTTGGGGGTCTAGTCCATCTTCTCGTATAGCAGCTCCCTTAGAGTCTGCAGCAGCAACTATGTCAATTTTGAGGTTGTATTTTCTCTTTATTCTTTCTTGGGTTGACCTTATAGCCTTTGCAACTCCTTGGCCAACAGCACCAAACCCTATGATGGAAATTCTCATGAGAAAAATCCTCCCAGATTCTAGAACTTTTATGTTTCTGTGATGACGAGCAAACCTTCTTTTGCACCGATCTTGCGGATCTCGTCTTCTAATAACTTTAAACTTTGGTGTTCTGCTTCCATTGTGATCTTGATTGTTGATGTTGTGGTTGACATTTTAAGGGAGAGGTCGGCGACTTTAACACCTTCTAGAGTGTTTATATTATCCACTATACCCTTTAGTTCCTCTTCTGAGATTCTACCTACCAGTATGGCGTTTACTTTTTCTTTGATGGGTATGCCATCCTTTTCTATTATCCTTATACCCTTTTCTGTCAATTTTTTTATTGCAAGATTTAGTGTTTTTTCATCTCCTTCGATTGTTACTTGTACTGGTACAAATGCTCCTGTTTTAGCATCCCTTTCATGTATTATGGTTACGATATTCGCACCTACGCTAGCTATCGGTTCTAAAGCAGCTACTAATTGCCCAGGGATGTCTTGTAGTTCGAGAACTAGGCTCATCCGCAAATTTAACACCACACTCTATTTTATTGGGTCCATTCTCCCCTTTCTACGATTATGTTACCTTCTTCGTCTACTGGGGCGTTCCGTAGTATCCTTTTAGGGTCATGTTTCCGTTTTTTATCGGCTCTTGTCCTGTTAAGATTATCAACGATGTAGTGTGTTTCTTCAAGTTCGGGCACCTTCTCAAGGGCTTTGGAAAACTCTTCTAATATTTTTTCGGCTTCCTTTTCTATCATCATTGATACCCCTTATAAAATTCCATCCTCAGGTCTTTCATGTAGGATTCATGATCAAAACCCGGCAGTATGCTCTTCCTCAAAATCTTATCTATCCCTGACCCATATTGGGCTGCCTTTTTAGGTCTTCTCGCGATAAAAGCTGGTACTCCCATTTCTAATGCAAGGTCCCGGAGTATGTGCTTCCTTAGACTATCATCACTACCTTTTATCTTATAGTCTATTGGTATATTAAAGGCTATGTTTATAATTTCCCTGTCAAGGAATGGAACTCTTAATTCTGTACTTGTTGCCATTGCAGTGGCATCATCCCTTTCGAGGTTTACATGGTACATATTTTGTATATCAGCCTTGAAGGCTTCAACAAGTTTATCCTCGCCCTCTTTATATAATTGGAGGTAGCGATGGTATCCTCCGAAGAGTTCATCAGCTCCTTGACCCGCGAATATAACTCGAATTCCATCTGCATGGGCGGCTTTGGATGCGAAATATAATGGCATGGCCACACCTATCTTCATGATATTAAATTCTTCTATAGCGGCTAAGACTGGTCTGAGCGCGTCTTTGACCATCTCTGGGGTAACTTCTATTATTTTAGGTTCTATTCCAAGCTCTTGGGCTGCTCTCTCCGCGAATATGAGATCTTGTGATCCTCTGCTGCCAACAGTATATAATATGGGCTTGGTATATTTTTCTGCGAGTATGGTGAGTAAGGTGCTGTCAACCCCCCCAGAAAATAATATGCCAATCCTTTTAAGTTTTCTGATCCTTTCTTTAACAGCTTTTTTAAGCGCTTCTTTTAATTTTTCCTTGGCAGTATTATAGTCCCATTTTGCCTTGATTTTTTCTGGTAATCTTTTTAATCTTATAAGTTTGTTATTTATTAGGATTGTTCCAGGGGGTAGTCTCTTTGTATCTTGTATGCCTATACTCCAGAGGGCTTTGCGTTCAGATGCGAATGCTATGAAATCCTCTCCAAGCTTGTAATAGAGTGGCTTAACACCTAGGGGGTCCCTTGCAAGGACAATATTTTCATCATCGAAAAATGCGAATGAATAATCACCATCGAACTTGTCCATGATTATCTGGAGGGCTTCCATAAGCCCATATTTTTTTATAGAATCTAATATGAGCCTAGAGGCTGATTCTGTTTTTGGATTGTATATCCTACCGTCACAAACTATTATGCCATGGTCTCCTATATGGGGGATTTTTTCATCTGTTATGAGAATATTATGACCCATAGCCACGTCTCTTTTAAATCTAGGGCTTTCTGGGTCTTTTTTATTAGGGGCTTTTAATCTTTTGTAATATATTCTTGTGGCGTCAGGACCTCTATGTTCTAGGATTCTCAGCATCCTGAGGAGTTTTGGGAGGGCTCCTTCACCTATGAAACCTGCTATTGCGCACATGATTACTGAACCCCAAGGTTGGAGTCGCTATTTTATCCTCTTACCGGCGTCTGGGCCTGGTTTCACAGAATATATTTCTTCTATTGTCATGAGGATGGCTGATTTCGGCTCCACTTCACTCATAACATTTTGAGCCCACTCAACAGCCTCTTCGAAAAATTTACCTGATTTGAATATTTGTGCAACGCCCTTAAATTGGTATGGATGTTCTTTGGCGTTCTGGACTATAATTGACATTTTAGGGTTTTCTTCGAGGTTACTTAGGGTCTTTTTCATGAAAACATCTACTATTAGTATCCTTTTGTCGTCTATTGGCCTTGTGAATCCGATGGGCACGACATTGGGTGTGCCATCACTGCTTGCTGTCGCCACAAAAACAAGATTTTTTTCTATGGCCTCTTTCATCTCATCAGTTAACATCTTCCCTATCCTCCTAATATTCTTATCTTACTGGGGGGATAAAAGCTTTTGGTTATTGCGCAGTCCATTGAGGATTACTGCGAGTGAAAGTCCCATATCACCTATGCCCACAGCCATCCATAATGATACTAGTCCAAAGATTGAAAGAATGGCCAAGGACCCTTTAACTAATATTGAAAAGAATATGTTCTCTTTAACTATTCTCATTGTTCTTCTTCCGAGTTTTATTATTTGGTGGATTTTCATGAGGTCATCGTCGATTAGCACTATATCTGCGGTGTCAAGGGCTATGTCAGAGCCTCTGGTCCCCATAGCAATCCCGACATCTGCTGCTACAAGGGCTGGGGCGTCGTTTATACCGTCACCAACCATGGCAACTCTTCCCTTAGATCTTAGATCTTCTATGAAATCGAATTTGTCCTCTGGGAGCAGACCTCCAATGTATTTGTCAATTTTAAGTTCCTTTGCTAATTTCTCCGCGACTTTCGGATTATCCCCTGTTAAAATCATTGTCTTAATATTTTCCTGGGATAACCTTTCTATTAGGGCAGGGGCTGATGGTCTCATTTTATCTTCCAATGTTATTTCCCCAATGATTTCATCCCCACTTTCTAGGAAAATGGACATGTCTTCGCTTTTCTGCCGGGCGTTCTGGCCTAGGAAGTACAGTTTACCATCGATCCTACCAGAGATGCCATATCCCGGCTTGTATTCTAAATTTTCAGCTTTTAATGGTTCCAAACCTTTTTCTTCTGCTATTTTAGTTATTGCTTCTGCTATTGGATGTTTTAAACCTCTTTCTAGCGAAGCTGCGATCTTTAATATGTCAATGTTATTGTATGATTTTATTTCCTTTATTGTTAGCTTACCCTGCGTTAGCGTCCCTGTCTTGTCAAATACAACAGTTCTTACCTTTGACATTTCTTCAAGGTAATTTGAACCCTTGATTAGTATCCCTTCTCTTGTAGCTGCTGTTATCCCTGATATCATCGCAACTGGTACTGATATTACAAGGGCGCAGGGGCATGCGATCACCATCAATACGAGAGCCCGGTATATCCAAATTTCTGGGTTGCCTATGATAAAACTTGGGATAATACCCGTTAATATGCTTGCAATTATAATTGTTGGAGTGTAATATGATGCGAATTTGTCCATGAAAACTTCTCTGGATGATCTTTTCATTCTAGCCTTTTCTATCAATTCTATGACCCTTGCTATGATTGTCCTTTCAGAATTCCTTGTGACCTTGACTTCAAGGTAGCCTTCAAGGTTTATTGTGCCAGCGAATACTTCATCCCCAACAGTCTTATGAACTGGCTCGGATTCTCCTGTAATATTTGATTGGTCAACATAACTTGAACCATCTATTATCTCCCCATCCAAGGGTATCATGTCCCCTGGGCGTATGACCATTATCTCCCCTGGTTGCACTCTACTAGCATCCACCTTAACCTCTTTTTTTCCAATTTTTATAGTTGCTATTTCTGGTTTGAGTCGCATTAAGCTCTTTATAGACTCATGCGCCTGGCCGGTCGCATATTCTTCTAGATATTCTGCGATATAATATAGCAAAACTACGAGGGCTGCTTCAGGATAATCCCCAAGTGAGTATGCTCCTATCACCGCTAATGTAATGAGAAGATTTATAGTGAACTTGCCATGATAAAGTGTGATGATGGCACCTTTGAATGTCTCGAGACCTGACGCAAAAACAGTTGCTGTGAATAGTATGAAAGCAAGTAGCATATACCCATTATATTGTAAGTAGAGTCCCATGATAAACAAGATGACAGATATGATTATGACTTTTTTATCTTTTCCATTATTACAAGGCATAAGCGGGACCTCATTTTTTTAATATTCTTGTAGCTTCACTTGAAGGTAGTGTGGTAGTTGCACCATATCCTTGTATACAATGGGATGCTATATAATTTCCAAAGTAGCATGACATTTCAAGGTCATGGCCCGTAAGCCATGCGTATAGGAATCCCGCGTTGAATGCGTCACCCGCCCCAGTTGTGTCCACGCATTCAACTTTTAAGGCCGGTACTTCCACTTCCAGGTCTTTCATAAGCCCGTAAACCCCTAATGGGCCTCTTTTTATGATGATGACATCAACTTCATCTGCTAAGAGTTTCGCAGCCTCCTTGTAGGATCCATGGTAGCCTAGCATCATCTTAATTTCCATCTCATTTAATAATAGGATGTTAACGGCTTCTATGAGCTTTCTAAGAGCTTTTATCCCCCTTTTGGCGTACAAGTTTCCTGGGTCTAGGCTTATAAGAGGCCTAGAAGATAATCTATCAAGTAATGTTTCTTGGACATGTAGGCCTTCACCTGCAAATGATGTCAAGTGTAGTAATTTGCTATTCTCTACCAGTCTGATTTTTATCTCATCAATTTTTATGGTGTCATTTACACCAGGGTCTAAGTAGAGTGCTCTTTGTCCATGTTCATCCACAAAGCCTATTACTTTACCGCTTCTACCTTTTTTTGTGATGATTAAAAGATCCAAGTTGACCTTTTCCCTTTCAAGGTTTTCTTTAAGCTTGAGGCCTTCTCTGTCCATGGCTACCTTACCGATGTATGCTGTTTTAAGGCCTAATTTTGAAAGTCCTATGATGGTATTAGCCGCTGAACCGCCGCAACTTTCTTTAAAACCTCTGATTATGGTTTCTTCTTCTGGGCCTATGATTTTATCAACCATGTAGAGTTGGTCCATGTTAAGGGCTCCGAAACCCACCACATCAAACATTTAAAATCCCCAAAAAAATATTCCTAGAATAGTTCATGGAGGAATATCTTATCATCGCCTAGTTTACCATCGTAGTTGCCGGCTGAAACTCTTATCACACCATCAAATTCTGAAACGGCCTTCACACCCACCCTTAAGGCTTCTATGACATTTTTTTTGGAAAGTCCGTTTATTACTATTTCTGGTATGTATTTAACTCCATTTGGGACTTTGGATTCCTTGCCTAATTTTGTTTTTAGTGATGGGCAGTATGGATGGTTTGTTGTGGGGCCTATCCATGGGTACTTTGTTTCAGGCTTTGATGGGGCTGAACAGATATCAAATGGTGTTATGACCTTATCTATTCTACTTATGGCTTCTATGGCGCTTTCACCCGCTTCAAGTACTGATTTTTTATCCTTGCACATGTACCAGAAGTTGGCGCCCATTATACCTGTCTGGTATCCTAGCCGGGCTTCTATTTTGAAATCCGGCACTGCTATAGGTACTATTATCATCTCTCTTCCATGAATGGTTTCTATCCATTCGTATCCATCACCACAATGTCCAACGTGCTTCATCATGTCAATGTACCCTTCTGCTTCTAAACTTGCATCAAATAGGCTTGTGAACGGCTTCACTAGGATGTCCTGTCTTATCCTATAGGATAATTCTACCTCAAATTTTTCCATGTCATCAAGGGCAAAATAGAATTGTAGAATAGCACCATGTCTAGAATCTGGGGTCATGTCAGGACCCAAGAAAGATTCAACACCACTTTCTAATCTTCCTATGACCGCTGCTGGTGTGGAAGTAGCATCATATGCCGCTCTTTTAACTGTTTTTTTGTCGTGGGCAGTTACTATGGCCCTTACACATTTACCCTTGAAGATTTCGCAGAATGTGTCCTCTATGATGGTGCCGTTGATGTTCACTATCCTAGGCCTCCTATGGCCTCCCCCCTGACCCTTTTACGCATTTGGAGGCTCTCCTCTGCTATCTTTTCTATGTTATCATCTGGGATGAGTATTCTTGGGAAATCTTCCTTGAATGTTTCCATGAATTTTTCAAAGATATTATAGCTTATCCTAAAATTTTCCAAGGCCCTTTCAGGGTCCATTGTGTAAGCTTTCACGAATTCTATGATATAGTCTCTGCCGAAACGTGAATGTAGATCTGCTATTAGAGCTAATGGGAGGGCGTTCTCTGCTATAATGATTATATCAGCTTCCTTTACAGCGTAATGGTTTCCATTGAAGGATACAGCCAAGCCACGCCCCTTTGTGTACCTGAGGGGTTCCACGTCAGTTATACTATCCCCCACATATAATGTTGATTTTATGGGGAGTTTCTCCTTTTTGAGTATTTCTTTGAGGGCTAGGCGTTTTCCCTCCCCTCCTACTGTCTTAACATCCTCTATGAGTTTACCTATCCTCATCTGGGGTATTTCTTCGAAGAATATTTTGTCCATTGTCTCGAAATCAGCGCCTTCCACTATCATGTCTTTGAATTGGAATAGTTTCTCCCTTTCATCCTCAGGAAGTTCGTGTGAATCTATGTCAAGGCTTGTATAATATGTGTTCTCGAAGGGAAAATCGATTAGGTTACAGAGGGCTTCAATGTATTGCCTATAACTTGTGCTTATAATATAGGATGGCATGACTCTCTGGACTTTTTGGAGTAGTTCGCGGGCCCATGGGACTAGGCTGATATTTTCTTTGGAAAATTCCACTATCTTGTCATTGGTGACATTATAGGCTTTTAAGAATGGTGTAATGAGTTTAAGGGTGTCACCCGCATTATAACCTGGTCTTTTAATCTCATATGCTAGTATATCATCGTATCTGCTCACTGCAGCGAAGAATCTGTCACCATCCGGTATGAAATGGCTTGCAAGTTCGAACGCATTGTCATTAAGTGAAATGGGACCCTCACAGTCTGTTACAAATAATTTTTTCATTTTGGGATCACCCCCCGGGAACATTTCCTATCCAGGATGAAATGGGGGTTTGGGGAAGATGCTCTCTAGGATATATTTTACTAGGAGAGCTGATAATATTCCCATGATAAGGCCTAGATCCAAAGTATTATAGAATCCTTTAAATCCCAATCTTAGGGATGCTGCGAGTAAGCCTGCTGCGATTATGGGTGTTGGGAATATCACTGTCAAAGTCCATGAACGTCTCCATGGTCTTTCAGCTACGATTGGGAGTCCAAGGAGTGAAGCTGCAATAATAGCTGATATTATCGCAATCAAGTAACTAAAGAGGATCATATTAAAAAGATGAAAATTCAAAATATATAAAATTTTTCCAAAATCTGATATCTTAATCCGTGAAGTTTCATCCCCATTACAAAAAATAAAATCATTTGACTTATTAAAAGGGCATATATTTATCCCAGTTTATAATCTAATGATCAAAAAAAGGAGGATGTGCCAGAGTAGCTGATGTTCATGATAACAGTTATAAACTCTTATCATGTCACAAATCTTTGCTCTCTAGGAGGCGAATTATATCATGAAATCTAAAAAGCATGAAGAAATTTTAAGATTGCATCAATCCTCAAGGGATCTTATCGTTGTAGTTTTTTCAGCCTTCATACTCTTAATACTTCTACAATTCCCATATAAGTTTTGGATCTTCAGAAGCCTGATTATAGGATTTAATATTTTTTTAATACTGGGATATTCTATAATATCATCTTTTTCCCTCAAGTTTCAAGAGAAAAAATTATCCTTGAGGCTGATCCTAAGCATCCCCATAAGTCTGGCGATAATCATAGCATTTGACTATCTACCATTAGATAACCATGGGATCCTCAGATTATCAGCTATTATATCACTCATAGCAGGGATACTAGCATATGCTAGAAGACGTAGAAGACAAAGCATGATAAGAAGATCACTGAAAGAAGCTGGAATAGATGAAAAGAATATTATAAGCCCATCAGAGGCTGCTAGGATAGCTATAAAACGACATGAAAGGTTATCCAAAGGGGATGAGCTCGAAAGGGCATTCCCACCAGAGGAATATTTCAAAATCGAAGAAAAAAAAGAAAAGCCAAAAATAGGATCCTACGCAGACCTAATACTCATCCTCATATTCACAATAATAACAATAATATCACCAACCAAATGGCCACTTGGAATATTCATGATTATACTAATACCAGGTTATTTACTCATAGCAAGTCTAGTCCCAAAAAAGGAGACCATAAACCTTTATGAGAGACTATTCCTAAGTTTCACACTGAGTATGATCATAAGTGCCATCATCAGCCTAATCTTAAAAAAGCCTTTAAACCTCGCCCTCACAGAAACATCTTGCAGATTGTCCATTTTCTTAACAATAACATCCTTCATAATAAGATCGAAGACTAAACCCGCTGAAAGATTTTACTGGAGCCCCATCAAATCCATTAAAAGGATCAAAGACATGCACCTGAAAAAAAACCAAATGATATCACTCATAATATTCATCATCCTCATTTCAATGATAGGAGCCACCATTAACACCGTAATTTTAAATCCAGTCCCATCAGAAAAATTCACAGAATTTTACATCCTTGGACCCACAGGAAAAGCATACGATTACCCAACAAACCTAAAAATAGGCGAAACCGGAGAAGTAATTATAGGAGTTGTAAACCATGAATATCAGACCACAAAATATAGGATAATCGTTAAAATAGGCGAAGAAGTCATGGACAATACTACAATAACATTAAAAAACGGCGAAAAGTGGGAAAAACGCTTTAAATTCACCCAAACAGAAGCTGGGGACAACCAAAAACTCCAGTTCCTATTATACCGTCTGCCAGATGAAGAAAAAGTTTACAGATCACTCCACCTCTTCGTGAATGTGAAATAATAAAAGGTGAAAATCGTGAAAGATAAAAATGTTATAGTCACCGGCGGCCTTGGATTTATCGGTTCACACCTTACAGACAGACTACTAAAAGAAGGTAACAAAGTAACAGTTATAGATGACTGCTCCACAGGCTCAATCGACAATTTAACCATGAAAGACCATGAAAACCTCAAAATCATAAAAGGTAGTATAACAAAACTGGACCTTGAAAAAATCTTCAAAGGAAAAGATTACATATTCCACCAAGCAGCCCTCGCAAACGTGGAAGAAAGTATAAAAAATCCAATAAAATGCCATGAAATAAACGCCACAGGCACTCTCAAAATCCTCCAAGCCGCAAAAAAGTGTAACATTATAAAAGTATTACACGCATCAACCTCAGCAGTTTATGGGGACAATCCAAACGTACCACTAAATGAAAACGAAAATCCCAAACCACTTTCACCATACGCCGCATCAAAAGTTTCAGCAGAATCATATTGTCACGTTTACACCCAATGTTATGGGCTTAAAACCGTCTCACTAAGATACTTCAACGTATTCGGACCACGACAAAACCCAAAATCAGAATATGCCGCCGTAATACCAAAATTCATAAACGCCATACTCTCAGGAGAAAAACCAATAATCTATGGAAACGGCAACCAAACCCGAGACTTCATCTATGTAGAGGATATAGTGGAAGCCAACCTACTACTCGCAGAATCAAAATTCACAGGCCCAATCAACATAGCCACGGGTGAAAGCATCACAATAAACAAACTCCTAGAACTAATAGAGGATATACTCAACGTTGACATTAAACCAATCTACCATGATCCAAGACCAGGTGACATAAGAGAATCCATGGCAGACATAAAACTTCTAAAATCCCTTGGATTCAAAAAGGTCACAAAACTCAAAAATGGACTTGAAAAGACAATAGAATGGTACAAAAAAAAGATAGATTTTTAAAGGGAAGATATAATTAGAAGATTTAAAAAATATACCAATTAGTGGGGGGAGAATCGAGCGATAACAGTTATATAGGGAGCTTGTAAAACCCAAAGTTTATGTAGAGGAAAAAACCTCTACTATTATAATGGCCAAAATTGTCCCCCCCAAAAGGATGATTTTCATCAATAACCAGAGATTCCCCACAATAACAAAAGAGTTAGCTCATGGTCATTTTATGCGACCTCTTCCCCACATTAGAAGTAAAACTTTAAACACTTTAAAATTTAATGTGCTACTAATCATTTCCAAGAAAATGGAGAGTGAATCTACCAAATAGATAGCAGGCAATCCAGAAATTATATCAAAATTGTTTAAAGGAGCCAATAATCGTGCTTCAAGAGAATATAAGCTTTTCCTATCATCAACCTTTACTAGGGATAGCATGAATATAGTGATAATAATACCAGCATATAATGAAGAAGCAAACATAGAAGAAGTTGTGAAAGGAGCCCTTGCACATGGAGACGTTATAGTTGTAGATGATGGATCTACAGATAATACAAGTACAGTAGCCAAGAAAGCAGGGGCAAAGGTTATAAAACATGGAAAGAATAAAGGTAAGGGCGCGGCTATCAAAACGGGGATTAAGACAATAATCGACAAAGGATATGATGTCATAGTTTTAATGGATGGTGATGGGCAACACGATCCCCAGTATATAGGGTCTTTAACATCCCGGATTAATGGGGCCCAGATAGTTATAGGATCCCGTTTTATGGATGATATTAGTAAAATGCCTTTACATAGACGATTTTCTAACAAGATAACAACTTATTTTCTGGACTATTTGACAGGCTATCATTTAACCGACACCCAAAGTGGTTTCAAAGCTATTAATGCAGATTATGCACCATTGTTACTTAAAATACCATATGATGATTATATTTATGAATCAGAGCTTATACGCGTGGCCGCGGCCCATGGACTTATAATAGATGAAGTTCCAATAGCCTGTCATTATGCCATGGAAAAATCATACATAAAAATGGCAGACATCTTGAAATATATGGTCTTCATAACAAGACTATTATCTTACAAGATTATGAAGAGCATAAGAAGGTATCTGTAAGAGGATAAACTTTTTTGGAGAGGTTAGAATCATGAGAAAATTCTATGTTTTCATTTTCAGCCTTGCACTCCTCATGATCCTCATAGCATGGATAAAGCCCTCTAATATAATATACGCTTTTTTGAGAGTGCAATGGCCATTCATTATACTGGCTGTAATAGCCCATCTTATCATAGTATTTATAAGGTCTCTTAGGTGGGGTTTCATAATTGATAAAAGAGGATCCTATGTCGATAATTTTATCGTGAAAACCATAGGACTCTTCGCAGCTAATCTTAGTCCAATGAGAAGTGGTGGTGAAATTATCAGTGCCGTGGCTGGTAAGAAGATAAACAAGATCCCTCTTTCGCGTGGATTATCAGCTGGACTTACTGAAAGATTTTTCGACCTTGGAATAGTAGGAGGTCTCCTTATAATTTCGGCATTATTCATCCCCATGATGAGATTGATAACCTTAATTGGGGGTTCTATTTCGATCATTTTAATGGTTATCATATATTTAGTTAATTGGAGGGAAGGAATAGGTGTAAAATTATATGATAGGGTTCATAGGATTTTGGAAAAATTCCCAATAGCAAATAGAATCCTTGATAGCATCTATGATAAGATAACAAAGACTATAATTAATATTGTAGTGCATACTAAATCTTATTCAGGTACGAAGGATATCATTGTAATATTCTTGTTATCATTAGTTTCATGGTTGATGGAATGTATAAGGTTGTATCTGGTTTTTTTGTCTTTTGGGGTTCATAAGAGCTTTTTTGTGATTGTTATTATATTTCTCCTCGCAAATTTTGTAGGAGTGATTTCAATGCTTCCAGGGGGTCTTGGTTCAATTGAGATTTCATTAACAACACTTTTGATACTATTTCAAACACCGGTTTATTTAGCGGGTAGTATAGTCCTCATGGATCGTATCATATCATTTTGGATGGCTAACTTTCTTGGTCTGACATTCACAGCATACTATGCAGAGGAAATATTAAATGATATTAAATCAACCCTTGATATCTGAATTTAGAATTTGATAATTTACTTTTATCTATTTGTATCTCAACAGCGCAATCCCATTTATGGCGTGTAAAAAAGGCTAAAAGTAAACTTCAAAGTTCGAGAAAGTCGCAAAAAAATTATAAAGGAGTATAAGGGGCTTGTGAACTTCAAATTTTGCGTATGGGGAAACCTCTGTTAGTAATGGCCAACGTCTTTTTGATGGTGCGAGTAACAACCACACAACTAACCTATGATAACAAATTGGGTCGATATCTTCTATATTTTTGATATTGAACTTGAGGATGTTAAACTCTTGATAACTTGCTAGTATCTATCAAAGTCTATCAATGTCCACATCTTATTATGTTTTTTCTGTTCCTAAGCACCTCTTGAGGGGAAACCCCCATAAAAAGCTTTAAAAATAAGTGGTTCTTCTATTAACAGATAAAATATATCCTCTTTCCAAGAATTAAATAAAAATATTTATATAAAACTTTCAAGTGATATTTTTATTTGTCACAGGTTACATTTGCCTGTGATGTGGGAGGCGATAATATTTCGACTGGTATAACAGTACTATGCATGCTATGCATGGTACTAGCAACAGTAGGTACCAGTTATGCCCAAGAAAACACAACCACAAACTTTGAATTAAAGGATAACAGTGCACAATTAAGTGAAGAGAAAACCAACGAAACCCCCACCATAATGGGAAAAACCCCCAAAATTAATGAAACGAGCCAACAGGCAGCATATAACGATGAAAAAAATGTAAAGACCGTTAAACCCTCGGATATTGAGGATGCAGCGGTCAGGGTTAACAAGTTCATCCAAGAGAACGGAAAACTCCCCAGGTATGTGAGTATCAAAAATTCAGAGGTTAGCATGCCGGACTACTTATACCTCCTCACAGCATCCCTAACAGGTGGGGATACCATCCTAAAGAATGTGAAACCACCCAAAAGCTCCATTGGAAGCACATTGACCGGTTCAATAAAATTAAATGACTACCTTGAAGTTGCAGGTAGGGTGTACAATTTCATAAAATCGGAAGACACAGCACCCTCCTATGCAAACTACCAGGGCCTTAAAATCAGATTCGAATCCCTCATATGGCTATTCACAAAAGCCGTTAATTTCAAAGTAACAAATCAACAACTGCCCAATTACATAAACCTTGAAAAACTTAATAACATAGGCACATACACTGCATACAATAACAATCCAGGCAGCACTTCAGGAAGTGCTGCCAGCGACAATTCAATAGCTATCAAAGACATCTTAAATGCGGCAGTTTCACTTAAAAATTTCATAGAACAAAATCAGCGCCTACCCACATATGTGCAGGTGGCAAATCAAAAAATAAGCCCAAGCCAATTCTTATACCTAATGGCTAAAAGCATAATCAAAATAAATAACGGGAAAAACACACCCATCAGCCTAATAGAAGCTAATGAAGCGCCAAACCCATCAGGGAACGCTACAGGCATACTTGAACTCAAAGAATATCTTCAAAGCGCGGTGAATGTCGCAAGTTTCATTGAAACCAACAAAAGATCATCAAATTATGCCATAACAAGCATTGGGAAAGTATCCTATCCCGATATAATCTATGCCATGGCGAGGATACTTACATTCTACAAGGAAAATAACATATTACCTAAAATAGTAACAATAAAAAAGGTATACAAACAAAATCAGGATACAAACAATGAACTCACTCAGTACCTTATCGCCACGGCAAACTGTCAAGTGAACGATCCTAGTATACAATCATTAGCCACCCAGTTAACCCGTGGCCTTACCAGTACATGGGATAAGGCGAAGGCTGTCTTCAACTGGGTCAGGGATAACATAAATTATAGTTTCTATTATAATACAAGGTATGGTGCTGTTGGAACCCTTAAATACAGGACTGGTAACTGTTGCGATCATGCACATCTTGTAGTGGCACTTGCCAGAGCAGCCGGGTTACCAGCACGATACAAGCATGGAATCTGCACATTCTCCAGTGGAACCTATGGACATGTCTGGGCACAAATCTACATTGGGGGTACATGGTACGATGCAGATGCAACAAGCCTCAGAAACAGTCTAGGTGTAATAAACAATTGGAACACAGCAACTGGGACAATACTAGGAACCTACGCAAGCCTACCATTTTAAAAGCCACCATATTTTCCTGGGAGAGGTAAAAATTCCTCCCATTTTTTCTTTTTTAAGAAAAAAATGGTCCTGGAATGGATACAGTCTTATTGGGATGCTCTAGTATACTTAAACAAGAATATATCCATTGTTTATCTTCCGATTTTAAAATGAATCGGGAAGATCTCCCATCATACAATATAGGCCTTATAACCTATTTTAGGTCCATGTAACATGCGCAAAAAAGAGGGATATAAAATATGATAGAGTATACCACACCCAAACCATATGATTATGGAAAGTTGAAGAGATATGATTTGAAGAATAAGATTTTATCAACCCCATTATACCATCTAAAGCTGAAAGCCCGATTAGGGTTATACCCCTCAGAGAATTCGATTTTAAGATAATCTCCTCCATTGAAGAAGTCAAACCCCCCCCACACAATGAAAATATGTACAAAAATAGTAAAGGACAATATTAAATGGAATACAATTTAGAGGTTAATCTTGAAATATTTTAAAGGGGTTATCTTAAACCCTCCCATTCTCAAAATAACCGGGGTTAGAGTGGTGGTAAAAACTTTTCAAACAATATTAAAATTTAATGGTTCAAATAACAAGTGTGAAAAACATTCTTTAAGGAGAATTATTATATTCCGACTCGAAGGTGACAAGATGATACTAGATGCAATTTACATCCCATTATCCCAAGGGAACCACGGAAGGCTAAAAGGGTCGAGAAAGATCACTATGTAATCCAAAGTTTAAAGAAAGCACACTCCAAAACTTGGTGGCTTTTAATTTTTTGCATGAACATAGGAGGAATGAAGATTGGATCTTATATACTTTAGAGGTTGTATGGGCCGAGAAAGAGTCCCTGAGATAACTAAGGCCACAGAACAAATCTTGGATCATGTGGAGATCCCTTATAGGATTCTAGAAGATGAAAAGTGTTGCGGTTCAGTGCTGCTCCGCACAGGCTTCCTCGAAGATGCTAAAGAGAGGATAAGGGAAAATTTAACCCTATTATCTGGTTCCAGGTTGCTTGTATCATGCGCTGGCTGTTACAGGACATTTAAAATAGATTATCCCCGTCTATTCAATGTTAAAGTAGATGTTATCCATAGTTCCCAATTATTCCATCAATTATTAAAGGAGGGAAGAATCCAAATTAAAGGAAATTTAAAGGTTACATATCATGACCCTTGCCACCTCGCAAGGCATTGTGGAGAATATGATGCTCCAAGGAAGGTTTTAGAAGCTACCGGAACCCTTGTGGAGATGGAAGAACATCACGTGAATGCCCAATGTTGTGGTGCTGGTGGTGGTGTGAAGGCAGCATATCCCCACCTTGCAGAAAAAATAGCCCAAAAGAGGATAGAGCAAGCCCTTGATACCGGGGCGGAGATATTATGTACAACTTGTCCCTTCTGTAAATACAACTTAAAATCTCATGGAATGAAAGTAATGGACATTTCAGAGATTATAGTTAGCCTTATGGGGGTGCCAAAATCCGCAAAAATCAACTGAAAAACCTCAAGAAATCCTTCCAGATATTGGCTGAGAGAAGGGTGGGAATAATAGAAGACCCCCTGATAAAAGAATTAAAAGAAAAAGTGAAGAGTATAAGGGAAAATTCCATTAAAAACCTCGAAATATTATTAAAAAAGGTGGGAGAATCCTTTGAGGATAATGATATAGAATTTTATATTGCAAAAAATGGAAAGGAAGCAAATAAAATCATATATGATATCGTTAAAGAGGAGAATGTAATCGCAAAATCCAAATCCAATACACTTTCTGAAATAAACATGGCAAAATTTCTCGAAAAAAAAGGCTTAGAAGTTATAGAAACAGACTTAGGTGATAGGATAATCCAACTAACAGATGATAGGCCAATACACCCAACAGCCCCAGCCTTACACTTTAACATACAAGAAATAGCTGACATAATAACCAAGAAACTTAAAATAAAAATCAAGGCAAACCCAGAGGATATAATGGAGACAATAAAAGCAGATGTTCTCAATAAACTTGAAAATGTTAAAGTAGGGATTACAGGGGCTAATGCAGTGGCAGCATATGATGGTTCAATTGTAATGATCCATAATGAAGGTAACATAGGCTTGCTTTCACTCAAGGACACCCACATTATCGTATTCGGCATCGACAAACTAGTAAGCACATTAGAGGATGCCATATTAGTGGCTAAACTCGAAACAGCCTATGCTACCGGTTCAAGAGTCCCATCATATATAAATGTGGTTTCAGGTCCCTCTAAGACAGCAGACATCCAAAAGATACTCCTGAAAAACATGTATGGTGCCCATAGGGTTGTCGCAATAGCCCTTGATAACGGTAGAAGCAAAGCCCCACCTGAATGTTTATGGTGTATAGGCTGTGGAACTTGTATAACATCCTGTCCCATTTACAATATAGTAGGATATGATTTCGGCTACAAGGGTTACCTTGGTGGTAGAGGCGTAGCATTCACAAATTTCATAGAAGGTGAAAAGGCAAGTTTTGACGCTGGAATATATATGTGCACACTTTGCAGCCGATGCACCACAACATGTCCCCTTGAAATCCCCATACCAGATATAATAGAAAAGGTAAGATTTAAAGTACAAAGGGCGGGTTATAAATTAGATCCCCATGAGAACATAAGAAAAAACATCAAAGAAAATGGAACACCCTTCAGACATGGGAAAACATGAAAAGACAATAAAAGAGCTTCCAGCATTCACATAAGATCTCACGCTACACTATTCACAATTTTGAAAAGGATTTCACGACTCAACCACCCTCTTGGATCTATTAAGATGTAATATACCCTCAAATTCAAGTTTTGAAATCTCCATGTAAATAGACATCCCAGAAATATCTAAATATTGGCAATATTTAAATTTCCCGGCTCTTATCCCCCTCATTTTCGAAAGGGACTTTGCGCCGAAAAAGATAAAAAGGATGTTTTTCTGATAAAATAAAAAAATATTATCTTCATTCTCATGAGGGAGGTTCATGAATTGCTTCTACTAGTAAGTCCAATCAACCCAAAGGAGGCTATAGAGGCCATTAAAGGTGGCGCGGATATAATAGATGTGAAAAATCCCAGGGAAGGCTCCCTCGGAGCTAGCTTCCCCTGGGTTATAAAAGAGATAAGGAGAATAACACCTGATAACATGCTTGTGAGCGCCACATTAGGTGATGTCCCATATAAGCCGGGCACGATTTCATTAGCCGCATTAGGCGCCCTTACAGCCGGAGCAGATTACATAAAAGTTGGCCTTTATGGGACGAAAAATTCTAAAGAGGCAATTGACGTAATGGAAAATGTTGTAAAAACAATAAAAGACGAGGAAAAGAAAGCTTTCGTGGTCGCGGCAGGATATGCCGACGCCCACAGAGTAGGCTCCCTAGATCCGATGGAAATCCCCAATGTGGCCTATGAAGCTGGTGCCGATGTCGCAATGTTAGATACTGCTATAAAGGATGGTAAAACCTTATTCGATTTTCTGAGTGTTGAAAAACTCCAAGATTTTGTTAAAGAAGCGCATAACATAGGATTAAAAGCCGCACTGGCAGGTTCCATTAAAAAAGAACAATTAAGGCCACTAAATGAGATTGGATGTGACATAGTCGGTGTAAGGGGGGCTGCATGCGTTGGAGGAGACCGCAACACCGGTACAATACATAGAAGTGCAGTTACAGAACTTAAAAAGTTAATAGAAGCTATTTAGGTGTTTTTAATGTACTCTAGGAAGTTAAAGGAAGCCGAAACCGCCTACACGTTTGACGATTTCTTGTTAGTACCCCAAGCGTCACTAGTAGAACCCAAAGATGTTATTATAAAAAGTAAAGTATCAAGGAACCATGAGATAAACGTCCCCATCATAAGTTCTGCGATGGACACAGTCACAGAATATGAAATGGCAATAGCCATGGCCCAAGAAGGCGGCCTCGGCATAATACACAGGAATATGAGCATAAAGGACCAAGTAGAACAGGTGAAACGGGTTAAAAGGTCAGGAGACCTTACAATAAGAGATGTTATAACAATAAACCCAGAAGCATCACTAAGAGAAGCCCACGAAATAATGGAAAGAGAAAATATAAGCGGACTTCCAGTTGTAGACAATGGGAACATACTTGGCATCATAAGCAGAAGAGACATAGAACCCATAATCAATTCAGAAGCCGAGAAAAAAGTAGAAGAAGTAATGACAAAAGAAGTTGTAACCGTAGACGAATCAGTAACACCAGCCGAAGCCCTTGACATAGCCTATGAAAACAAAATAGAAAGACTACCAGTCGTAAAAGATGGTAAACTCGTAGGAATACTCACCATAAAAGACATACTCGAACGTAAAAGATACCCCAATGCTTCAAGAGACGAGAAAGGAAGATTCATCGTAGGAGCAGCCACAGGACCATTCGACCTTGAAAGGGCCAAGGCCCTCGACAATGCAGGTGCAGATATAATAGCCATCGACAGCGCACACGCACACAACCTCCACCTCGTAAAATACGCAAAGATCATGAAAAAGAATATCGACGCAGATTTAATCGTTGGCAACATAGCAACAGCAAAGGCCGCAGAAGACTTAATAGCCCAGGACGTGGATGGTATAAAAGTTGGCATAGGCCCAGGTTCAATGTGCACCACCAGAATAATCGCAGGTGTGGGGGTACCCCAACTCACCGCCATAGCAGAAGTTGCAGATGTTGCAAAGGAATACGACATCCCAGTAATAGCAGATGGTGGTATACGCTATTCAGGGGATATCGCAAAGGCCATAGCAGTAGGTGCAGATGCTGTGATGCTCGGAAACTTATTAGCCGGTACTTATGAGTCCCCGGGTGATGTTGTAATCATGAACGGGCGCAAATATAAACAATATCGTGGAATGGGATCGCTAGGAGCTATGACAGGTGGCATAGGCGCTGGGACGGACCGTTACTTCCAAGAACCACAAAGCCATATGAAACACACCAAGATAGTCCCAGAAGGAGTTGAAGGCGTCGTACCCTACAGAGGCACAGTAAGTGAAGTCATATTCCAATTAGTCGGAGGCCTTAAAGCATCTATGGGCTACTGTGGGGCTAAAACCATCAAAGACATGCAAAGGAAGTCCAAACTTGTTAAGATAACATCCAGTGGAATAAAAGAAAGCCACCCCCACGACCTCCTAATAACCAATGAAAGTCCAAATTATCCCACAATGTAACGGGGGTATAACAATATCATATCAGCCATAATACTCTGCGGAGGCCAGAGCAAACGCATGGGAACAGACAAGGGTCTAATCATTTTAGATGGAAAACCCTTCATATCCAGGATCATTGATAAAATCAAACCCTATTTTGACGAAATATTCATCATACTAAGGGACGAAAAACAAAAAAGAGAATACATAAAGTTACTTAAAGACGAAAATGTGAAAATCCTCACAGATATAATAAAAGGAAAAGGACCTCTTGGGGGCCTGCTAACAGGACTAAAGAATATAAAATCGGAAAAAGCCCTTGTTTTACCCTGCGATTCACCATTTATAACAAAAAAGTTTATAGAAAACTTTCTTAAAATAGATAAACTGGAAGAATATGATGCAATAATACCAATATGGGAGGACGGCAGACTAGAACCCCTACATGGGATATACAGTCAAAGGGTAGCTGAAATAATCCATAGACTACTTTTAAAAAATGAAAAGAAGGTCGGTACTCTAATAGAGACTATCAAATCTAGGCTAGTGTCTGTGGAGGAATTGGATCCGTCCCTAGAAAGCTTTAGGAATATTAATAGGCCAGAAGATCTTAGGATTTGATATCAACGGTCTGTGGATTACGCCCCATTTCAAGTATGAACTTGTTCACCCGTTCTATCATGTCAATATAATGTTCTTTTCTGATCTTTTTACCATCAACGATGGCGTATTCAGGGAGCATCCCAGTCTGATTTTTGAACTCTAATATCTCATTAACCATCTCTCGATATTGCTCTAGCGTCAAACGCTCCATCAATACCAACCATCAAACCTTTTTAATGTTATAATTCATTCCATCTCCTCATATATAAATGATACGATTTTATTTTACAAACCTTTAATAAGTGATCGGCGATTTATATTACATGTATATTCGCTTTTGGGTCGAATGGATTTGTCCGAATTGCAAGTGAAAAAAGGTAAGGGTAATTCTTCATTAAATGCTCCATGTACTTTAACCATTCAGAAACAACACCTTTATAAGCACGTTCCAAGTCGCCCTCAAGGTGCTCATAATCAGTCCTGGGCAAATCATCAAATGATACCCTCTTCTCAAGCTCCTCAGTAAAGTGGAAAATCGCCCAGAGCATGTCAGTGAAACTTTCATGCTCTAAAAGGTTTGGGTTCTCCAATAAGCGCAACATGAACCTCCGACGCTCACCCAAGAACATTCTCAAATCTTCTAGAAAAGGACTCTTACTCTCATCCAATGGTATTCTAGGATCATAGGCCTTTATTTTACCAATTATCCTCTTGAATTTGTATTCACTCCAATCTTGGCCTATTTTAAGATCTTCACGTATCCTTTCCGTGTTTATTTCGTGTTTTGAAACTTTTTCCAGAAATTCTGTTCCCACTTCGCTGAAAAACGCCCCTATTACCATGTTAAGTTTTTCTAGGAGCATGGATTTCTCCCTTGCGGTTATAGCTGCCTCTATTACTAGTACAACTATAAGCACTTCCAAGGGCAAAAATGCAAGATCAATCCCAATATAAAACAATTCATGCTTAGCATCCTTAAATATAAGATATACTAGAAGATAGAGTAGTACCGAGGATAGAATGAGCATGATGCCAAGTTTAACCCGCCAGTTAATCTTCATCTATGCCCCCCCATATAATTGATATCGGATTATTAGCTAGCATCATAGTACCCCTTTCAAGAGAACGTCCCCTCGCAATATTAACATCTATGATCCCATATTCAAACCCGAGCTTTTTGAACGCTTGGATGGCCTCTAACTTAGTCTCAAGTAATATGGAAGTTATTATGATCCTTCCATGGCCTTTAAGTTTCCTTGCACCTACTTCCATTATTTTTGATAATTTACCGCCGCTTCCCCCAATGATTATTATGTCAAGATCCCCTATCTCTTCGAGGGCCTTCTCAGCATAGCCATTGATCAATTCAACGTTTTCTCCAAGCCCATGCTTTATTAGGTTTTCCCTTGTAATTTTTATGGCATGAGGATCCTTGTCTATGGCATATACCTTATGGACTCTCTTCGCAAACTCTAATGTGAAACCTCCTGTGCCACAGCCAACATCGGCAACAGTCTCATCCCCTTTAGGGTCGGCCTTGCACAAAACCAGACATCTTATCTCCTCTTTGGTGGGCCCGGGCACTTTATCATCTTTTATGAAATCTTCATCGGGTATCATGGCCAGTCCACCGCCTGAAAAGGCTGTTTTCAACTCCTAGAATGTCTAGTGCCTTGCCTGCTATGAAATTAACCATGTCATCTATATTTTCCGGTCTATGGTAGAATCCTGGCATTGCAGGTAATATTATACCACCTTCCCTGCTCACCTTTAACATGTTTTCAAGGTGTGCATTCCTAAGTGGCGTTTCACGAGGTACTAATATTAGTTTGCGTCTTTCTTTGAGCGATACGTCAGCTGCCCGTGTAATAATGTTGTCAGCATATCCTTGGGCTATGGCCGCTAAAGTTTTCATGCTACAAGGTGCTATTATCATCGCCTCGAAATTAAAGGAACCACTGCTTATTGGAGCTTCTAAATCATGGACATCAAAATAGTGGTCTGCCAGGTCTTTTATCTCGTCTAGTTTCAAGCCGGTTTCATGCTCTAGGATCTTGGAGGCTGTATTGGTAACTAGGAGTGCTGTCTCTTTTTTTTCTGATAGGGCTTCTAGTATCCTTACACCATAGATTGTTCCACTGGCCCCTGTAATGGCTATTATGATCATCTTCTATCAACCCTTAGTTTGGGGTGGTGAGGCGTAATTGTTTTTCATGCCTTTTTATCTTTTTGGGGAGGTTGAGGTAATCATAGAAATTGAAGTTTTTGAATTTTTCTGATTCCTCTGCGAGTGTATAAATACAGAGGTCTGCATGGTTGAATCTCGCATCTCTTAATGCTCTGACTAGACTGGAGATGTCGCTAAGTTTTACTATGGAGTCTCCACTATCTACTTGGGTTTTCATCTCATCAAATGCAGGATACTCTGGCACGTCTATTATAAGATAATCAGGGTCTATGTTCATGTCCTCAGCTATTTCCGACTCTGCCTTCAATATCTCAGATTCTGTGAGCTTGAATATCCTCTCAGGGTCCTCTAGTTCATTTAATCGGATGGTGGCAGCCCTCTTCAAAAGATTCCTTGTATCTAATCTTTTTATCATGTCACCGACCAGTCCTGTTTCTTTTCGACACATTGTTATAATGTCCATATCATCGTAATGATAGATGCGCTTGGGGTCTATTTTATCTTCCATGATGAGCCTTTTAAGGCATCTTCTAAACATTGAATTCACTATCCTTGTAGTATGATGTTGGTAGACGCTTGGGTACATGAAATAACGTGCTAGGAGCATTGACTCTGCAGCTGGGACACCCTTCTTATCCAGTATCAGATCATCTTCGATTTTGATATTCTGGATTAACCTCTCAACGTCTATTATACCATAGGCCACCCCAGTATAGTGTGAATCCCTTAAAAGATAGTCCATCCTATCAACGTCTATTTCACCAGAGATTGCTTGTCCAAGAACGCCTTCACCCCTTAAGGTGGCCTCTATTTCATCTAGGTCAAATTCTTCTGTGAGTATATCTGAAATTACGGATTCTCTTATCACTTTTATTGTGAGTTCTTCGTGGGAGTCTGGGATCACGGCCTCTGATACGTGTGAGAATGGCCCGTGGCCTAGATCATGTAATAATGCGGATACCCTTAGTATGCTTTTTTTATGTTCGTCTAATCCTAGTTGGTCTGCTAGTTGGGATGATAGATGCATGGTTCCGATGGAATGTTCAAAGCGGGTATGGTTTGCACCTGGATATATTAGATTGGTGAAGCCTAATTGTCTTATCCTTCTAAGTCTCTGGACTGGGGGTGTGTCTATTAGTTTGACCTCGAAATCCTCTATTTGAAGGTTGCCATGTATGCTGTCCCTTATAAATTTCATTTCAACCTCCCAGAGTGTGGGGGTGTTTATCCGCCTGAGAGGATAACCCTACTACCTTCCTTTGTATATTCTTCTTTTCTGAATCCTACCTCTTTTTTCGTTCTTTCAATTATCTCACTGAGGGCTTTGAGGGTTTCTTGGCGGTGTGCTCCAGCCACAACAACCATGAATAATGTCTCTGTGGCTTGAAATTCGCCTAGGAAGTGTACGAGTGCAATATCCTTCACTTTATGTTTCCTTTTTATCTCTTCTGCTATTTTCTCTAATTTCTCCTGGGCTTCTTGGGGGTTTTCATGGGATATTTTAAGTTTTTCCACTACTTCTTCTTTCCCTGTTTTCCTCATTATACCCTCAAATGTGAATATGGCCCCGGCCTCTTCGATATAGGGACTCTTTTTCACGTGTTCTATGAGTTGGGGTAGTTTGTATTCATATTTGTCTGTTGTGATCTTCACAAGCATCCTCTAGCACCTCACTTAATTCTTTCCTTGAGAGGTGTTTCAATCTTTCAACACCTTTTATTTCTTTTATGACTTCTGCAACAGCCCCTGGTACGAGTGATTCCCAATCGCTGTCGGTGAGCATCCTCTCCCTGACAGTTGTACCTGAATATTTCTCCCTGGAATATAATGGAGGTGCTGTGACCTGATAGCCAGCCTCCTGGAATAGTCTTTGAACAAGGGGGTTTCCACTATAAACTTTATCAAATGGCGGTGTTAACATTTCAATATGGGCAACCCATACAGCATTACATTCGATATCTTGAACCGGTATAACATAATAGCGTGAAGCTGGTATACCGTTCTCGCTGAGGGCCTTTGTCACCATCATGATTCGTTCACCTGCTGTGAATGGGTCTCTGAGTGAATGGCTCAATTGTGCGCTGCCTATACATATGATGAGTTCATCAACCTCCTCTAAGATCCTCTTTATAACCTCTAGGTGTCCTTTATGGAAAGGTTGCATCCTACCCACGAGTAATCCTCTCATCCCCAACACCCACCCAAACTAGGTCATATAGGATTATTAAGATCTATAACTCAATATATATGTGGGGATTAATCAACTTTATCGACTAATAATTACAAGGTGATCCAAGTTGATAAAGATAGAAAATCTTTCAAAAACTTACAAGTTAGAGACGGGGGAGAATTTCAAAGCACTAGATAACATTAACCTAGAAGTCAAGAAAGGGGAGATTCTTGGGATAATTGGTATGAGTGGAGCAGGTAAAAGCACCCTACTCCGCATACTAAGGGGTGTTGAACCATTCGATCAGGGGACAGTGATACTTGATGATATAAAAGTAACAGCAAATTCCAATCCATACGATTTCACCAAACTTAAAAGGGCCACTGCAATCCACCTCCAAAGAACCTTCGGATTATGGGCCGAGACAGCCATAGAAAATGTTCTAAGGAAATTCTATGGTGCAAAGTATGGTGACGAGTCGCTCACAGACTTTAAAAGAGCCTATGACGAATTCGGCGAAGAAGCCATGAAACTCCTCAAAGTTGTGGGACTCGACCACAAGGCAGACCATTTCGCCCCGGTACTCAGTGGCGGGGAGAAGCAACGTCTCATAATCGCCAGACAACTCGCCAAGAGACCGAAGGTCTTATTATTGGATGAGCCGGCCACAATGTCATGTCCAAAAACCAAACAGGAAATACTAGACGCTATAAAGAAGGTTAACAAGGAACTTGGAATCACAGTAGTTCTCGTATCACACTTGCCAGAAGTCCATGAGTACCTAGCAGACAGGTTAATACTCATGGAAGATGGTAGAATAGTGGATGAAGGAGAACCTAAATGGATCATAAGAAAATTCCTCAAGGATATAGAGCCTCCAGAAAAAATAAAGATTAGGAAATGGGATGAACCAATATTAAAAGTTAGAGATCTCCGTAAAAAATTCGTACTAATAAAAGGTGGAACAGTACTTGAAATGGAGAACATAAACTTCAACGTGAATCGGGGGGAAATAGTATCCATCATAGGACCCAGTGGAGCTGGTAAAACAGTATTATTAAGGATGGTGGGTGGATTAGACTACCCAGAAGATGGAAAAGTGGAATTCAAATTAGACGATGAATGGGTTAACATGCACGAACCAGGTATAAAAAGGATGCGTATACGCAGAAAAATGGGCTTCATGCACCAGGAATTCGCTCTGATACACCATGCAACCATCAGGGACCAAATAGCAGCACGACTGGGCGTAAAAGGTGAAAAGGTTGTGGATGAGGCCAAGAAGAGAGCTGAGAAGATGGGTATAAGTGACAAAGTCCTCGATGTCCTTTATCAATTAACAGACCTCCCAGAGGAAGAGGCTAAACAAAGACTAGAAAAATTAGGACTATCATCAAAAATCCTAGAAAAATTATTCCCCAAATTCCCAGACAAAGAGGTTAAAAAGTATGCGGAACCAGTCTTCGAAGCACTAGACCTATCATTAGACATCCTAGACAGAAAATCTTATGAACTTTCAGGTGGCCAGAAGGTGAGGGCGGCCCTAGCACTTGTAATGGCATCACAACCAGAGGTTCTAATATTGGACGAACCATTCGGGGACCTAGATCCTATAACATTAAGGCTAGTCTCAAATTCCCTTAAAAGGATAAACAGGGAATTCAACACAACAATAATAATGGTAAGCCACCACATCGACTTCATCAAAGAAATAAGTACAAGGGCGGTGATGATAGAAGACGGTAAACTAACAATGGATGGAGAACCCGAAAAATTATGTGAAAAATTTATCGAAAAAAGTAAAGCAGAATACCTGCTAAAGGCACAAACACACATATAATAGGAGGATTTACATTGAAATTTACTGAGTTCCCTATAAAAGATTCTTACAGGCTTTTAGCGCCACGGCCCACAGTTATAATAACAACTGTCAACAAAAAAGGAGAGATAAATGCGGCCCCCTTTTCTTTTGTAATGCCAATATCCATGGACCCGCCAATCATAGCATTTGCTTCAATGCCAGAACACCACACTTCCAAGAATGTTGAAGAAACCGGAGAATTTGTGGTAAACCTCACAAGCCTCAACATATTAGATAAGATGTGGATAACAGGAAAAAGTATACCATATGGTGAAAACGAACTTGAAAGAGCAGGTTTAGACTGGATACCATCAGTTAAAGTTTCGCCTCCACGCATCAAAGAGGCAGCAGCCCACCTAGAATGCGAATTATTAAGGATGAATGAAATAGGAGACCATAACCTTTACACGGGATCAGTAGTCCATGCAAGCATAAAAGAGGGTTCAATAAAAGAAGGTCTGCTCCATGTTGAAGAGGTGAAACCCATACTCCATGTGGGTGGTAACAAGTTTGTAATAGGCGATAGGGTTAAATTCGTCAAATAGGGGTCTATAATGTTTAAACGTATAATGGTGCCGACCGACGGCTCCGAACAAGCCCAGAAAGCCGAAAATATCGCCATAGAACTTGCAGAGAAACTAGATGCTAGGGTCATAGCAGTCCATATCATGGACGAAAAACTCATCTACCCATTCGAAGTCCTAGAAGAAGAAGGAAAAAACATCCTAGCGAAAGTACAGGAAAAGGGGAAAAGAAAGGGCGTCAAAGTAGATGAAATCCTAATATACGGAAATCCAATACATGACATGAAAAAGATCGCAGAAAGAAGCAAAGCCGACCTAATAATAATGGGCCATGGAAAAAGTGGCCTTGAAAAGTTTCTAATGGGTAGTGTAGCGGAGAACACCCTAAAGAATGTTAAAATACCAGTCTTAATAGTTAAATAACACAAATTGAAATGAAAAGTCAAAAGTATCCTACATCGATTAAAAATATTAATAATAAAAGTTTACATATAAAACAATTATATGGTACATATCCTCCTTGTAAGTAGAGATACCCACATCACTGAACTTATAAGATCTTGTGGATATGATCCTATCATAGCAGATAGTGAAGAAGATATTCTCGAAGCTGAATCAAAAGCTGGACTTATTATAATCGACACATCAAAGCCCACAATCAACAAAAGAAAAGCCATCAACTTGGTAAAAAAATCCAATCTACCCATCATACTAGTCACAGAACCTCTAGAGGAGAGGACAACACAAGGTATAAAAGTGGCAGCACATCTCAAAAAACCAATAGATCCACAACAGTTCATAAACGTTGTAAAAACGGGCCTTTTCAAGTATAAAATGGAAAGATTATTTCTGGATAATGAGCAGATATACCAGCATATAATTAACACAAGCTTAGAGGGCATTTGCATTTTCGACAATTCAGGAAACATATTATATTGTAACAAACAACTAGGGAAATTTCTAGAGTGTCAGCCAAGCGAACTTATAGGAAAAAATATTCTAGAAATTGTACACCCAAATGATAAAGTGATCGTCGAAAGAATACTCAATCTCTGCAGAAAAGGGATGCAGGGAAAACAGGAGATACGCTTTATCAAAAACAATGGGAAACCATGCTGGTTATTATTTTCTGGAACACCAATAATAGAAGATTCTGCCTTCAAGGGCGGATTCTGCATGTTCACAGATATAACGGGACAGAAAATACTCGAAGAAGAACTTATAAGGACCACCAAGTTCCTCACACTCCTAAACAAGGTCAACAATTCCATAATAAAATCCAGGAACATAGAAGAAATGATCCAAAGAGTATGCAATATACTCGCTGAATACAGACCATACAAATATATCGGCGTATTAGACAAGGATCATAAGCCAATCCATGAAATCGGAGAAAGACCCGCCAAATTCGAAAACATCCTAAAATTACGTGTAAAGGATAAACTATGGGGTCTGCTCGGCATAAAAGGAAACCTTGAACCTGAAGAACTAGCCATACTAGAGGAGATAGCATCCACACTCTCATTCACAATAGAAAAAATGCTAGCAGAGAAAAAATTAAGAGAAAACGAACTTGAATATAGAGAACTCTTCGAAAGTGCAGGTGACGCGCTATTCATCATGAAAAAGAACACTATAATAACTTGTAACAAGAAAGCCCTCAAACTTTTCCAGGCAAAACCTAAGGATATAATAGGCAAACACCCATGGGAATTATCGCCAAAATACCAAGAAGGCGGAGAAAAGTCAGAAATTAAAGCCAAAAAATTAATAAGAGAGACCATCAGAGAAGGTGAAAGACAATTCATGTGGATTCACAAGAAAAAGACTGGAGAACCATTTTATGCCCATGTATCTCTCACATATCATCCCCACAGAGGCCAAATCATAGCAGCCATACGTGATATAACAGGCCAAGTAGAGATGGAAAAACTTTTAAAAGCAGAGCACCGGAAATTCAAGGATCTTATAAACTCATTACCCGATGCAATTTTTGCAGTGGATAAAAAAGGGCGCATCATAGCATGGAACAAGGAGATAGAGAAGATGACAGGAACCCCCGCAGAGGAGATGCTAGGAAGAGGCGGCCACGCATATAGCATACCATTCTATGGGAAACCCAGACCAGCACTCCTCGACCTACTGTTTCAAGATCTACCAGAGATAGAAAAATTTTATGAAAATGTTAGACGCGAAGGCCACAACATCTACGGTGAAATTTACCTTCCAAACATTTACAATGGACGCGGAGGCCACCTACAACTTAAAGTCTCACCATTATATGACGAAAAAGGCGATATAACAGGGGCAATCGAAATCATAAGGGATATAACTCCCCTCAAAATCACGGAGAGGAAATTAAGAGCAGAACTGATGGTCACAAGTACCATAAGTAGATTATACCCTGTGATAGTATCGCCAAAAGCGACAAAAAAGAAATTGGCCAATAAAATCCTCACAGAACTTTTAAAAATCACAGGAAGCAGTGGGGGGTTCATCACATTCAAGGGTGAAATCCTCGCATCCAAAGGAAAATGTAAAAACCCAGAATCCACACCAATCAGTATAGGAGATGAAATAATCGGCCACATCAGCCTAGAAAAGGACAAAGGCTTTAATAAATTTGATATTAAAGTTATTAAAAGGTTTGTTGAATATTTTGGACTTGCAATTCACCGCATAGAATACGAAAAAAGGCTTATAAAACACCAAGCAAAGCTGAACATACTTAACAAGGTCTTAAAAGCATCAAAAACAGATAAAATAGAAAATTTCCTCACAAGTATACTTGATATCATAATAGATGATCTAAAATTTGAAAGTGGAAGCATCATAGTTAATGGAAAAATAATATACAAGAGAGGATCCATCATACCAAAAAAGGAGATCCCAGAACATACCATCCTTAAAAAGGAGGGTGGAAAGAAAGTCCTCATGATACCTCTAAAGTTCCAAGGGGACATATTTGGTGTGATAGAAGCCTATACTAGCAATAAAACGCCTAAAATGGAATTTATCAGATTATTTGCTGATGAAATAAATGAAGCTATTTCGAAGATAATAACCCAGATGAACCTCCAACAGTCACTCCATGAAAAGGAGGCTCTGCTAAAGGAAGTTCACCATCGCGTGAAAAATAACCTACAAGTCATATCAAGTCTATTATCATTACAGGCTAAATATTGTGGAAATGAGGAAGTGAAAAATATCCTAGCAGACAGCCAAGCAAGGATAAAATCCCTAGCACTAGTACATGAGAAACTTTACAAGACAGAAAACATAACCAATATAAATTCCAAAGACTACCTGGAAAGTCTTGCACGAGACCTTATAAACTTCCAAGCCCCAAGACCAATAAAAATACGCCTAGAAACCGATATAGATGATATACCCCTTGAAATGGACAAGTGCATACCCCTTGGACTCATAACAAACGAACTTGTAATGAACTCCCTAAAACATGCTTTCCCAGAAAAAGAAGGGATAATAACCGTGAAATTTAAATGCCAAGAAAATAAATGCAACCTTGAAATATCAGATAATGGTAAGGGCCTGCCAGAAGATTTTGACATAGAAAGATTATCATCCCTTGGCCTGCAGATCGTTCTAGGCCTTGTAAGACAATTGGATGGAGAACTCAAGATAGAATCAGATGGTGGGACATCATTCATTATGGACTTCCCACTCTAGCCTCCCCCTTAAAGTTTCTAAAAGTATGCTCTTTTCAATTCTTGTAATGAAAACCCTCATCTTTAAAAGCTGATCAGGGTTTGTTGATATGCCATCCACGCCCATTCTTATAAGTTTTTCCACAATATTATAATCTGTTGCAGCATACCCTGCTATACAAGTTTTTATTCCCTCCCTAGAACATATTCTAATAACATTCTCTACGAGTCCAAGAAGGGCCGGATGGGTTAAATCGAATAGTTTTGCAACCCTCACACCCCTCCTGTCCACTGCTAGGGTGCACATGGCAAGATCGCTCATACCAATAGATACAAAATCAAGACCATAACCTATAAATTCCCTAATTTGTAAAGCGGCTGATGGCGTCTCCACTGATAACCCAACTTCAAGGTCACGGTGAGGTTTCAAACCACACTCTTCTAATATTTTCTTAGCGGACAAATATTCGCTCCCATCCCTTACAAAAGGGAACTTGAGGCCAAGGTTGGAATACCCATCATCTATAAGCTCTTTTATCGCCATGAACTCTGCCTTTAGCACTTCAATGTCCCTAAGATCCTTGTATATGCCCCTGAAGCCAAGTAGTGGGTTTGGTTCTTCTGGTTCCACATCCCCCCCTTGGAGGTTCCTTAACTCATCAGTAGGGATGTCAAATGTTCTAAACCATACAGGCTTAGGATAAAAGGATTCGAGGACGAACTCAAGACCCTTTTTCAGAACATCAGTTAACCTACCCTCCTCCAAGAGCCTATAAGGGTGTTTACCTGTTTCTATAACCATATGCTCTATCCTAACAGATCCTATACCATCAGCATAATCTGCTATTCTATCAGCGATTGATGGTATATTCAAGTTCGTCATTAGAGTGGTTGCAGTCTCCTCAAGTGGCAGCTCCTCTATGATTTCCTCCCATTCCATCACACCCTCATAAATGTTACCAGTTTTACCATCAACTGTAACCACCATATCATCCTCTAGGATCTGGGTGGCTTTCTCAGTCCCTACTACACATGGTATTTTCAGTTCTCGGAGTGTGATGGCAACATGACTTGTGAGGCCACCATAGTCTGTTACAACAGCCCCTACCCTTTTTAGTTTTGGGAGCATGTCCCTTGATACTCTTTGCGTTACTATGATCTCCCCACCTTCAATAGACATCATATCCTCGAAGGATTCTATCTTTTTCACCCGTCCACTTCTAATATAAGGGCTGGCCCCTATACCCTTGATGAGTTCCATATTTCCATTTATGTAAATTCTGATAAAAAAGGATATTGTTAATATTCAATGTAGTGGAACTTCTTCTCGATTAGGAAAACTATGAAGAACCCGATGATAGCTATTATAACTGCGAAGATCAACGAAGGTGTTGATTGTATGATGGACATTTTACTATATGGGAGTCTCAGGGTTCCTATCATTAAGCCTACAAGGAATGCCATTGTCACGGCCTCATGGTTCCTGAGGAGATAGTCAAGGAACCTGGAAAAGCTTATGATCCCGATAGCCGCGCCTCCGATGAATGTTATAATATCTGGGATTGAGAACTTGGCAAGAGCTCTGAGCATGTATTCATACTGGTTAAGGAGTAATAACATGAAAGCTCCTGAAATCCCTGGTAGTATCATCGCACATATGGCAATAGCCCCTGAAATGAATATTATGGGTAGGCTATGGTTTGCCTGGATAGGATTTAAGCCCACAAAGAAAAAGGCAAACAAGAATCCCATGATAGCTGAGATGAGATTTTTTAATGAAAAACCATCTATTCTATTGAAGACTAAATAAGCTGAGGCTAATATAAGCCCTAGGAAGAATGAGTAAGTGTATGCCACATAATGGGTTATGAGGAACGATATAATCCTTGATATTGTTAAAATGGCCGTTCCTATCCCGAGAAGGAGTGGTATGAATAATTCGAAGTCTATTTCTTTTTTAGCCAATTTTATGGAAGATTCAAACTCGGCTTTGAGGAGGGGTTTTAGGAATCTGAATCTGATTTTACTTATAGCATGGACTAATCTTTCATATATTCCGGTTATAAGTGCCATTGTCCCCCCTGAGACTCCTGGGATCGTATCAGCTGTGCCCATGAGAAAACCCCTCAAAAATATTCCAATGAAACTTGCAATCCCCATATTTTAACCTCCTCAACATTATAAGGTTACACCATGCCAATAATATGTAGGTAAGCTGCAACCCCCTTTTACAATAATTCTCCACATAATATTATACTTTTTTTTATCCGATCTTTTCGACTTCAAGGAACCTTTCACCTGCAATTCTAACCGTCAAAGCGCCAAGGGGTGCTGTGAATATTATTGACAGTACAGCCATGGCCAATATCAATTCCCCGTGGGCCACCCCCATGGATAATGGTATTGCACCTATGGCGGCTTGTACTGTCGCCTTTGGTATATATGCGAATATGCAGAATATCCTTTCCTTTAAATTTAATTGCGTGCCCAAAAGTGATATGTAGACGCCAAGGCTCCTCCCTAAAAGTCCTATGACAATAATCGCAATACCTATAAAACCGGCTTTTACGAGAAGGTTGAGGTCAACTTGCGCGCCTACAAGGACAAAGAGGAGTATCTCGGCGAATATCCATATTTTATTAAATTTCTTTGACAATTTTAATCCAACTTCAGGCATTTTCTCCAATATTACAAGGCCTATGACCATGACACCTACGAGTGCTGCGATAGGAATGTATGAATTGAGAATGTCTCCCATATTCTTAAGGAGGATTGCTGTCGCAAGGACTATGAGGGTCTTCTCACTATCTCTTATCTTGAATCTCTTGAAAACTTGGATGAGGAGAAAACCCATGACAACTCCTCCCAGTATACCTAAAAGTATAGATAAAGGTACTCCCAAAATTTCCTTCACGATATTTATCTCTTTTCCTGTGTAGATTCCAAGGAATATTGAAAATATTGTTATTGAAATGACATCATCTATTGAAGCTCCTGTGAGGATTAATGTTGGTATGCCTTTGGCTGTTCCCATCCGCCGTTCAATAAATGATAACATTTGAGGGACTATAACTGCCGGAGAGACAGCTGCTATGACAAATCCAAGTATACCAGCTTCTACTAAAGGCAGACCCAATAAAAGGGAAGCTATTATCATTATGGTGAAACCTTCAATGCAATCAGGGATGAAGCTCATCTTAACTGCGGCCATCCCAGCCTTCCTAAGACTTTCAATGTTTATGCCGAAGCCAGCTCTTAACAAGATTATTATGAGGGCTATGATCCTAAGGTCGCCTGAAATGGCTAATATATTCTTCGAAATAAGATTTAAGCCATGGGGGCCTAATAGCATGCCAAGAAGGAGTATTCCTAGAAGTCCTGGTAATTTGATTTTTTCGAATATTCTACCTAAAAGAAGTCCTAGGATGATAATAATAGCTACGCTAAATGCAACATACTCCATTGATAGAACCTCCATGCTCTCTTTTTGAAAGCAGGAGTCATCAGCTAAAAAATAGCAGTTAAAGGTGGACTCCATCACCTTTCTGATACATCATATCTACCATAAGATAATATATAAAGTTTATGGGGGGGATCGTTTCAATTCCCATGGGGGTGAAAATTTTTGGTTGTGGGGGGAACATTTAAATAGGATTTAGGTTCACCTAATACTGAGGTTGTGTGATGATCACCTTAAAAAACCTTAAAACAGGAAAAAAAGCCATAGTACGGGAGATAAGAGGGGGAATTGGCCTACAAAGGCGGCTAGAATCTCTTAACATAAGGGTTGGGAAGAAGATCCGGAAAGTATCATCTTTACCATTCCACGGCCCTATAATCATTGAAGTTGACAGGTGCAAAATAGCCATAGGCCAAGGCATGGCAGGTAAAATCCTAGTGGAGGTAATAGATGAAAATACTCCTCATGGGAAATCCTAACGTTGGCAAAAGTGTTGTCTTTTCAAGATTAACAGGCGCAAATGTTGTAGCATCCAACTATCCAGGCACAACAGTGGAGTACACCCGCGGAACCCTAAAATTAAAAGGAGAAAAAATTGAGGTAATAGACGTCCCAGGCACATACTCTCTCACCCCCTTCTGCAAGGCCGAAGAAGTTGCAAGAGACATGTTCCTCAAAGAAAACCCAGACCTAATATTAAATGTGCTGGATTCAACAAACCTAGAACGCAACCTCTACCTCACACTCCAAATACTGGAAAAAAAGATACCTACAATAATCGTCCTAAACATGTGGGACCTCGCAAAAAGAAAAGGAATCCACTTAAACATTAAAAAACTTGAAAAAAGCTTAGGAGTACCTGTAATACCAGTGACTGCAGTGAGTGGAGAAGGAATAATACAATTAGTAAAATGCATAGAAAAAATCCTAGAAAAAAAAGAAGAATACACCCCGAATATCAAGAAAATGGATGACGAGGAAAAATGGAAATTCATAGGCAAACTACTACTAGATATCCAGAAAATAGAACACAAACACCCATCAATACTAGAAAGACTCGAAGAAGCTTCTGTGCACCCCATTTTTGGCCTTCTAATAGCCTTATTAGTAGCATATCTCACCCTACAATTTATAATAGGAGTCGGCGAACTCCTAACCCAGAAAATCTTCGACCCATTCTTCTACAACTACTACGGACCATTCATAACCAAGAACATAGGATTAAACCTTCCAAGAGGGCCCATCCATGACATACTAATAGGCACAGGCTACAACTACATGGAATCCTTCGGACTCTTAACAACAGGAATCTACGTACCACTAGCAGTCGTACTACCATACGTATCACTCTTCTATCTAGCATTAGGCTTCTTAGAGGATCTCGGATACCTTCCAAGGCTCGCAGTCCTAGCAGATAACATAATGCACAAACTAGGATTGCACGGAGCCTCCATAATTTCACTCATACTAGGCCTCGGATGTAACGTACCCGGAGTCCTTGCCACCAGAATACTAGAAGATGAAAGGGAAAGGTTCATAGCATTAACCCTATTATCAATATCAGTACCATGCATGGCCCAGACAGCAGTAATAATAGGACTACTAGGCCCCTATGGTATAAAATACATTGCAATGGTATACGGGACCCTAATAACAATTTATATAACAGCAGGTTACATTCTAAACAAGATCATGAAAGGGGAAAGTCCAGAAATATTCCTGGAAATACCACCATACAAGATACCCCATGCCGGGACGCTACTTAAAAAAACATGGATACGCATAAGAGGATTCCTACTAGAGGCCATCCCCTTCGTCTTTCTCGGAATACTAATAGTAAACCTATTATATGTTATGGGTATAATGAAAATCTTGACAGGCATCCTTGCACCAATATTCTCAAACATCCTAGGCTTGCCAAGGGAAGCCGCGGCAACACTAATAATAGGATTCTTAAGAAAAGATATCGCCACAGGCTTGCTAGCACCACTCCACCTCAGCCCAGAACAACTAGTAGTTGCCACAACCGTCTTAGCGATTTACTTCCCATGTATTGCAACATTCATAGTCCTCTCAAAAGAGATAGGAATCAAAGGCATGATAAAAATAGGAATATTAATGGTGATCCTAGCATTCCTTGTAGGTGGAACACAACATTTAATCCTACAAAAAATATAATACAATTACAGGGGCCGGTGGTCTAGGGGTTAGGATACCTCGCTCACAACGAGGTGGTCGCGAGTTCGAATCTCGCCCGGCCCACTCATAAACTCTTTTCTATCCTGAAAAGTAAAGGAATAGCTAAAAGTTGCATTATAACAGAAAAAACGACCAAGGCTAACAACGAGATTTCATAGAGTATGCCCATAATGAGGCTGCCAAGGAACCATGAAAAACCAAATAATAAATTGAAGATGCCATAAGCGGATCCCCGCTTATCAGATGGGATTATCCTCGCTATAGCAGCTCTCATAATAGACTCTTGGGCGCCCATGCCAACACCCCATAATATAACACCAAAAACAGCCACCAGAACCCCACCAAGGAATGCCAAAGGAGCGAATAACGAAGATAATATAACAGATACAATCATAACCCTGAAACCATAATAATCGAAAAATTTCCCAAATAATAATGCTGAAAGAGCATCCACAAGCATCGCAAGGGCATACAACACCGGTATCATGAAATCACTAAATAGCATCACATTCTTAAAATGGTATCCAATAAGGGGAAAATCAGCATAACCAGCACCTATAAGACATACAACACCAAGATACAACCAGAAGACCAAACTAGGAGACCTCAAGGGCTCTGCTCTCCCAACCTCCAATTTTTGTGGGCTTGGAAACAGAAAATATGCCACAGTTAATGTTAAAATGGCAAAAACCGCGGGCACTCCAAGGAATATGAAACCTGTCCTATAACCTCCTTTAAAGTATAATACAAGAAAGACCATCAAAGGCCCCAATATAGCCCCTATCTGGTCGAGGGCCTCATGAATGCCAAAACCCCACCCATGACCTACCTGGCTTGTAGCATATGACAACATAACATCCCTAGCCGGTGTCCTGAAACCCTTCCCTATCCTTTCAAGGATTATCAATAGAATCGCTAACTGCCAACTAAAGGCTAATGCAAGCAATGGGACAACCACCAAATTCATAATATAGCCTGTGAATGTGATGAACCAATAACGACGAGTCTTATCAGCAATATACCCTGAGAAAAGTCGTATAATATAACCTGAAAGTTCTCCCAGGCCACTGGCAAAACCTACCATCGTGGCGCTCGCACCTAACATTAAAAGGAATGGTCCTGTTATACCCCTTGCACCCTCATATGTCATATCGGCAAAAAGACTAACCAATCCAAGAAGTATTATAAATTTACCCGCCCTCTTCATAGCTTATCCTCCAAATTTCACTAGCTAACTTTTATATGCCCTTAAAAATTTTAAAAATTTCCCCCAGATACTCCAACATGGTAATCCTCCACGGCCCTTAACACCTCCACATCAAACTTTGGGAAGACGAAAGCCCAAAAAAAAGTTTAGACATTAAGGAGGATGATAAAAATCCATTGTGTAGGGTTCGTTTAAAGGAAGTTCTCAATTATCATTTTCATGTAGGGTTCCTTGATGCTGGAACAAGTGTGTTCATATTAGTAGGACAGCTATTATTCCCGAAAGGAATATTCCATCGAAGGTCCCAGCCCCTCCTATACTTGCTATTGGAGCGCCTAAATCTTTTATTTTATGAAGGTTTAAGATGTCAGCTCCTATCAGGGCCCCCATAGTCCCTGAAATGTATGCGACCACAACTGGATTCTCTCCACCAATGGTTAGTGCTGTTATCGCCGCTGCAAGTGGTGGTATGAAAGCAGGAATAGCTATCCCAAGTCCTTTTATGGGCCGTGCAAATATTTTACATACTATAGTAACTATCATTATCGCGATCATAGAGTTGAATATGAGTTGCGGATTATTAGATAAGCGTAAAAGTTCATATACCACTATTATGATGGGTATTATAGCCCCTCCAAGGTTTACTGCGAGTACTGTTTTTTTCATACCATGGTATGGTATCCTATAATTTATCCCGAAAAATCTTATCTCCCTTATCTCTTCTACTTCACTTATCCACTCTTTTATGGGGATGTTTATACCACTTCCAATCAGTGACAACCAAAAAAGGGAATATGCTAATGCTGGTGGTATTCCAAGGCGTGTGAATGCTATCATCACACTCCCAGCAAAAACTAGGAAAAAGAATGGTAAAAATAATAATAATAGTATGAAAAGGAATAATGATGGGCCCCTATGATGGAACCCATGATATTTGTTCATTGTTTTATTCTCCGTCATGCCCTTTTATTCTACAATTCCATAGATTTTATAATATAGAGGGCCTTGTAAGTGTATTCTAATTCAGATATACCAAGATATGATGATCTCCTGAATCCACCGTCACTGTTTTGTAATGATAATACAAATCTTAAAATATTATCTTTGTTTTCAAATTTAAGGTTTAGTATTTCGCTTATCCTAAAACCTGCATATACTGTTTCTATATATGGTGGGTAGGAGATGGGTGTGAAAGACCATAATCCATTATCTTCACAATCTTTAAGATAATCTCTTATATCCTTTTTATTGGGTTTGTATTTGTGGGCTTTTAAAATTTCAAGGGCATATTGTGTGTTTATTATATCTGATCCATATTTTCCAAAGCCCCCATCAGGATTTTGTTGCGATATGATCCAATCCACGATATCATCTAATATTATATCATGCATTCTAAGCACTGAATCTATATAATAGGTTATTTCGAGTTGGGATCTCTGATAGGTCCCCTCTAATCTCTTGATAAACCTTTCAGGTATCCTATAGTTTCTATCATATTCTTTGAGTATACTGCACCTGTAAAATAATCCTTGGGCGGCGAATGATCCTCTTCTATGGACTTCTTCAAGCCATTTAAGGGTCTTTTCGAAATTCTCCGGTTCCTCGCCGAGTAACTGAAAACTCTTAATGGCATAGTATGTATTCTTCGAATCAGGGAGCCCCTCATATAAAGTATATCCCCCATCCTCGTGACTCCTATCCCTTATAAAATCCAGGACCCTATCCTCCAACCTGGGCACTATGATTCACCCCGGGTCTCAAAGTTACAACAAAAATTCTAATAAGTACACCCTATATATAAGTGGGGTGGATATTCATTACATATGATTCTAACATGGATGATGATTCTATGATCAGGAAATGCAGCGAATGTAAAGGTAAGGGTTACAAGGTTAAAAGTTACAAAATCTGTGAGGCCTGTCACGGTACAGGCTTCCAATCAACCGAGGATATAAGCAAACATATTAAAGGACTCCCCGAAAGTGCAAAACAAAAGTTTCACCTAGAAGATACACAGGAGGTGCCTTGTCCAGTATGTAAAGGCAAAGGAGAAATCGAAGTTAGAGAAAGATGCAGTGCATGTGATGGTAAAGGAGAAATAAACATATGCCCCAAATGTGGTAAAATAATCGAAGGAACAAGCAAATATTGTCCAAACTGCCAGAAAAAAGATAAAGTTTACATATTACATCCGGCCTGCACCATAGAAGACCTTCAAAGGGACAAAATATACAAGGGTAAAATAACAAGAATAGAAGATTATGGTGTCTTTGTAAGTTTGAACAATAAAGTATGGGGGCTGATGCGCGGTCTATTCCCAGATTACAAGATAGGGGACGAAGTACTCGTGAAAGTAGCCCAGATAAACCATTACAAGGGAGAAGTCGACCTCCTACCAGCCTCCATAAGCAGCTCCTATGAAGTTGTTAAAATAAAAAAGGACATTCCAAGAACCAGGATAGCGAAAATTGACAACAAGAGCCTTGGGAAGACCATACGTATCGTTGGAGAGGTCATACAAATCCAACAGACAACAGGGCCCACAATCTTCATAATATCTGATGAGACAGGAACAACCTCAGTAGCTGCATTTGACGAACCAGGTATAAGAGCCTACCCCCACATACAAGTAGGCCACATAGTAGAGGTTATAGGGGAAGTTAACCAACACGGTGGAAGAATACAGATAGAATCAGAAATAATAGAACGCCTTATAGGTAAAGAAGCCTCGGAGGCTCGGAGGTTAATCGATGAGGCCATAGATCAGAGGGCGGAACCCAAGAAGACAGACCTACTCATTGAAAGCGAAATCCTAGAAAGGTTAAGACCCAGGATGATAGAAGCTGCTAAAGCCATAAGAAGGGCCATATTCGATGGTAGATCAATCCTCGTAAGGCATCATGCCGATGCCGATGGTATCTGTGCTGGTGTGGCAATAGAAAAGGCTGTCATACCACTCCTCAAGGAGTTAAATCCGAACATAGAAGCAGAATGGCACTACTTCAAGAGAAAACCGAGCAAAGCCCCATTTTATGAATTAGAAGATGTTGTGAAGGATTTAACATATGCACTTGAAGATATGGAAAGATTCGGGCAAAAACTTCCCCTAATAGTATTATTAGATAATGGGTCCACCGAAGAGGATATACTAGCTCTCTTAAAAGCCAAAATATATGATATCGAAATCGTGGTAATAGACCACCACTATCCCGGAGAAGTAACTGATGGGAGAGTGGAAGTAGATGATTATGTTGATGTACATGTGAATCCCTACCTTGTCGGAGGGGATTCCCAACTTACGGCGGGCGCTCTCTCAGTTGAAATAGCCAAGATGATAAACCCAGAAATAGAAGAACGCATATTGCACCTACCAGGCATAGCAGTGGTAGGAGACCATGCAGATTCCCCGGAAGCAGAAAAATACATAGAACTCGCAAAATCAAAAGGGTACACAAGAGAAGACCTAGAGAAGATCGCAGCTTGCATAGACTTCGAAGCATTCTACCTAAGGTTCATGAATGGCCGGGGGATAATAGACACAATACTAGGCTTGGGAAGCCTCGACAAACATAAAAAACTCGTTGAAGCACTCTACAAAGAATATGAAAAGAGGGTGAAATCACAGCTAAGAGCCGCCCTACCACACGTAAAATCAAAAAAACTGCCAAATGGCATACTACTCAACGTATTAGACGTGGAAAAATACTCCCATCGTTTCACATTCCCAGCCCCAGGTAAAACCTGCGGTTTCGTACATGATTATGTGGTGCAAAAGCACGGAGAAGACAAACCCATAATAACATTAGCCTATGGACCCGATTTTAGCGTGATAAGAGCCACTGATGCAGTCCATGAAAACTTCGGATTCAACCTAAATAAGATAGTATGGGAACTCGCCGAAGAAATACCAGAGGCGGCCATTGACGGTGGCGGCCATGAATGTGCAGGTTCCCTCAAATACGTGGAAGGCCTCTCAAAGAAGGTTCTTGAAAGATTCGCCGAGAAAATAGCAAAACTAGGTAGAAAGTAGCCTATAGTATCTACAATATTCCCTTATTGGACATTCATCATGTCTAGGACTTATGGGCTTGCAAATGTCCTGTCCAAATTGTACGAAAAGATCATTAAGTTCAATCCAATACTCCTTCGGGACTATCTCCCTCAACCTTTTTTCGGTCTCCTCTGGAGTCTTTGTATCAACAAGGCCCAACCTATTACTTATACGGTGAACATGGGTATCAACTGGTATGGCAGCCTTCCCATACGCGTATACAAGTACGCAATTCGCAGTCTTCCTACCCACCCCAGGCAACTCTAATAAATCCTCTAATTTGCTGGGCACTCTACCATTATACTCTTCCAATATAATCCTTGAGACTTCTTTTATTCTTCTAGCCTTCACCCTATAAAATCCAGCCGGCCTTATAAGCTGTTCTATCCTTTCAACTGGCGCCTCTGCAATATCTTTTACTGTTGGATATTCTTGGAATAGTCTATTACTGGCCTCATCAGTATTCTCATCCCTTGTACGCTGCGACAATATGGTCCTTATAAGAACCCTATAAGGGTCTCTATCCTCGAATACGCGCAGATTATAAAACTTTCTAAGAATCTTGATTATCTTAACTATCTTCATGAAATTTTTCCTAAGAGTATTTTAAGACCCTCTAGGAGTCCCGCATTCTCGGTCGCTATTGTGGGTATAACATCAACTCCCCTACTTATTTCAAGGGTGGAATCATCCAAATCCTGTTTATTCGCAAATACAACATAAGGTATATTCGCATCTTCTAATGAGTCCATTATACGCTCTTCTACAGCTGTAACACCCCTACTATTATCAACCACTATTATAGCCCCGTCCAGGCCATTTGCTATTATCTCCAACATGAACCTGAACCTTTCATGACCTGGTGTGGCGAAAAGATGTATCTTTTCACCATCTAAGGTTATGTTACCATAATCAAGGGCTACTGTAATCCCATTGTATTCAACCTTCACGATCTTTTCACATAACTTTTCTAGGGTTGTTGTCTTCCCAGAATCATAATCTCCAAATATTACAATCTTTTTACCCATTTTCGCACACCTCTAATCTGCAACCCAAACTTGCCAGAATATTAATAAAATCTGGAAATGATACCTTATATGCTTCAGCATCTTTTATTCTCAAACCTGCCTTGAGGCCTATGAGTGTGAATGCCATTACAAGACGATGATCACCATGGGAATATACTGTATCCCCAGTTATCTTGCCACCTTTTATGATCATACCATCCCTTTTCTCCTCTACTGGCACTCCCAAGCGTGAAAGTTCCATTGTACAAGTTTTTATTCTGTCAGTCTCTTTGAAACGGGCATGTTCCACTCCATGTATCCTGGTCGTGCCCTCTGCAAGGGCTCCTAGGACGGCCACTGTAGGTAGTAGATCAGGACTATCATGTAAGTCGACCTCTACACCCTGTAGTCTACCATCACATTCTATTTTAACACTCTCTTGTCCCCTATGGATGGTGGCCCCCATATCCTCTAGCACATCCAATATTATTTTATCCCCTTGTTTCGAATCCTTTGGAAGGTTTCTGATTGTGAGTTCCCCGCCAACGGCAGCGACTGCACCCAAGAGATATGATGCAGATGAATAATCACCCTCCACTTGATAATCCTTGCCAGTATACTCTCCAGGTTCAACATAGAATATTCTCTCTTCCGGGTTAAATTCTACCATGACATTAAATTTTCTCATAACATCTAATGTCATATCCACGTATGGTTTTGAAATGAAATCCCCTTCAATTTTAAGTTCCACACCATACTCTGATAATGGCGCCGCTATAAGTATAGAGGATATAAACTGTGAACTCACACCACCAGAGATGCTAGTCTTACCACCCTTAAATCCCCCTTTTACTATGATTGGTGGCCTCCCATTCATCCTAGATGATACCGCTTCAACCCCAAGTGGTCTGAGGGCATCCAAAAGATCCTGCATTGGACGTGAACGAAGAGACTCATCACCAGTAAGGATAGTGTAATTTTCTGCCAATCCAGCGACCGAAGTTAATATACGCAAGCTCGTGCCAGAATTTTTAAGATCTAAAACATCATCCGGCGTGCTTGGCCGCCCATCCACGCCCTCTATTATCCATTCTCCTTTTTTCTCTTCTATTTTGGCCCCGAATTTCTTGCAAGCATGGGCCGAGGCCAGTGTATCCTCGGCTTCTAGTGGATTGTATAGGGTTGATGCGCCCCTTGCAAGTGATGCTATTATGATGCTGCGATGGGTGTAACTCTTAGAGGGTGGTGCATCCACCATACCATAGATCCTAGGGGATTTCCGGATTTTAAGCTCCATATATGGTCACGGTACAATCTCTAATATTATATCATCTAGGTGTATTATCTCCACTTTTTCTCCTGTGGCGCCAAGGGCCTCCTTTTTAATCTTAAAGTATTCTCTTGTTAATTTGTGGCCTTCGATTTCTATCATACCATAAGTTTCTAGCCTTTCATATATTTCCTCTGGGTCCGCGGATTCTATGAATGCTAGTATCTTAGGGGCGTCAGCCCTGAACTTAGGGCCTATCTTCTCCATTACTGGTTTGAGTTCTTTTACATGTTCTTTTATCTTTGGTTTGCCTATTATAAGCTCCAGTTTTTGTATATTCATTGTGCCTTTGATGTCGTTTAGGTAGTCTTTTATTGTATCGTAGAGGTTTTCTGTTGTGTAGATGTTCACTTTTTCTAGTGGAGCGTTCAATGGTATCCTATTGGATGATTTGAACCTCCTTAGGGCGCCTATGATCTCTACTGCAAGGTCCCCTTTGGCTTCTATTTCATCACTGATATATTCCTCCTGGACACTTGGCCACTCTTTTGTATGTATTGATCCAGTGGCTATGTGTTGGTGGATCTCTTCTGTGAAGTGTGGCGCCATTGGAGCTAATAACCTTAATGATGTTTCAAGGACCTTGTTTAATGTCCATTGAGCTGCTCTTTTCGATTCGGGGTCATCATTGGAATATAGGCGGTATTTGACCGCTTCTATGTATTCGTCACAGAATTGGTGCCAGATGAACATTTGTATACTATTTATGGCCTTTGCGAAATTGTAATCTTCAAGGGCCCTTGTAACTTCTTTTATTAGCCTGTTGAGCTTCGATAGTATCCACTGGTCTAGTGGTTTGGGTTTTTCTTTCACATCTTCAAGGTGGAAGCTTATGAACCTGAATGCGTTCCAGAATTTCCTGAGGAACTTATAAGCGTACTTCACATCTTTCCAAGCAAATGGAACATCCGAGCCAGGGACACTATTTGAGGCCCATAATCGGAGTGCGTCAGCACCATAATCTTCTAGGACTTCTTCTGGTGTTATAACATTGCCCCTTGATTTGCTCATTTTATGCCCGTCCTCACCGAACACCATACCATTTATTATGATCTCATGGAATGGTTTTTGGCCTGTGAGGGCCTTACATCTTAGTATGGTGTAGAATGCCCATGTTCGTATTATGTCATGTCCCTGCGGCCTTAAAGTTGCTGGGAATAGCTTTTTATATTCTGGTTTTGGCCAGCCAGCAACTGCTAGTGGCGATATTGAACTGTCCATCCATGTGTCTAGTACATCCTCTTCTCCGATGAATTCTTCGCTGCCGCATTCGCATTTGAAGTCTGGTTTGGTTTGGGTGGGGTCTACTGGTAGCATTTCCTCTGTTGCTAGGTGTGTTTTGCCACATTTTTTACAGTACCATACTGGTATTGGTGTTGCGAATACTCTCTGTCTTGAGATGCACCAGTCCCAGTCCATGGACCCGGTCCAGTTTAATAGTCTTGTCTTCATATGTTCTGGTATCCATTTCATTTCCTCTGCAGCTTCTATGACATCATCTATGAGCTTTTTCACAGCTACGAACCATTGTTTCTTTACTAGGATTTCGATGGGTGTTTTGCACCTCCAGCAGACGCCGAGGTTCTGTTTTATCCTCTCTTGTTTTATAAGGTGGCCCTCGGCTTTGAGGTCTTCTATTATCTTCTCTTTACACTCTTTTATGCTGAGGCCGCTGTATTTGCCTGCTGCTTCTGTCATTTGTCCTTTTTCGTCTATGGCCTCTATTATATCCAGGTTGTGGCGGTTGACCCATGTTACGTCTGTTTTATCACCGAATGTACATATCATAACTGCTCCTGTCCCAAATTCCGGGTCAACGTCCTCGTCCTCTATTATCTCGACCTTGTGGTTGAATATGGGGACTTGGACGCTTTTACCCTTCAGATTAGCGTATCTTTCATCCTCTGGGTGTACTGCGACTGCTACACAAGCTGCTAAAAGTTCAGGTCTTGTAGTGGCTATCTCGAGGTAACCTGAATCTTCTAGTGGGAATTTTAGATAGTTTAGGTTTGTTTCATTTTCTATATATTCTACTTCTGCAAATGCTATGGCTGTCTCGCACCTTGGACACCAATTAACCGGGTGCACACCCCTATAGATCAGACCATCCCTATACATTTTAAGAAATGATAATTGTGTTTTTTTCATGTACTCTGGTGTCATTGTTACGAATTCTGTGCTCCAGTCCTGGCTGAAACCTAATCTTTTCATCTGGCTTTTCATCCGCTTTATGTTCTCTGTTGTGAGTTCTATGCAAAGTTCCCTGAATTCCTCCCTGGGTATGTCACCCTTCCTTATATTATAGGTTTCTTCAACCTTTACTTCGGTTGGGAGCCCATGACAATCCCACCCCTGTGGGAATAACACATCATATCCCCTCATCCTCTTGAAACGGGCGATTATATCCATGTAAACCCAATTCAAGACATGGCCCATGTGTATAGACCCAGTTGGATAAGGTGGTGGTGTGTCAATTATATACTGGGGTCTTGTCTCATCACCCTTAAACTTGTATAATCCTTGTTCTTCCCATTTGTTTTGCCATTTAGTTTCATTCCTATGATCATAATCCTTGGGTATTTCACTGCCCATGTCAATATACCCCCATGGAACCCGGGTAGTATTTTTGGAAAAGTTTTATTAGAATTAGTATACTAAATAATATATCCCTTACTAAATAAGCTAACTTCCCTAATATTTTATGGTGGATATTAATGGAACTTATATGGTTTTATATAGCGGTCTTCCTCGCGATAAGCGACGAGCTGCACACAAGAATACTCTGGACAACCTTCACAGACTTTTATATAATATTAGCCGGTATTATAAGGGAGACCGTCCACTCCAACATACAATTATGGCTCATACACGAAGGCCTAGAAGCATTGTTCCACTTCATAATCCTTTCATTTGTCTTCCTATCAGTTGAAATAGGATTCCTAGCAGCTCTAATACACCTAATAGTAGATGTATATCACCAGATCACAGGCCTAGAACATGGTTGGCTCTACCATAGAGCCCTACACTTCACGATAGAATCATTCTTCTTCATCCTAATATTATCATGAAAGATAATTCCAAATCATTAGGATGACCAGATCATTATGCGATAGCCAAGATGAATGTACAGAAACCCAAAAAGAAGCTGTGAAATACAATGAAGGGCCGCTACTTATAATAGCCGGGCCTGGGACGGGTAAAACTCGTGTAATCATCGAAAAAGTGGCCTATCTTATAAAAAGGGAAAAGGTAGACCCTGAAAGCATACTTGTTATAACATTTACTGAAAAGGCTGCTGAGGAGCTTAAAAATCGTTTAACAAAATGTGTGGGTTTAGATGTTGAAAAAATGCAAGTTTCCACTATCCACTCATTCTGCAGCAAGATATTGCATGAATACAGAGAATATCATGATCTTGGCGCGGATTTTGAAATCCTAAATGAAGAAACTCAATTCATTTTTATAAGAGCCCATTTTACGGAGTTAAAACTCAATATGATATGCACCGCACTAGGATACTTCGTAGCCCCCTATGATATCCTACCCGAAGAAATATACAGGCCACAAGGTTACATCGACGACATATACTTATCTTCACTAATCCTGGGAAAAATAGCAGAAAAAAACGGCTACGAACTCCTAGAAGAATACTGGAGAGGTGAAGAAGACCTCAAATCAGTCATCAGAGAATGTCAAAAACGTTCAAAGAAAATACTGGGTAAAGACACGGAAAAGATACTCTCATATGTCGGACTCGGAAAAACTTTAAATTGATGGGATCCTGCAATGTATAGGATAAAGATAGTAACTGAAAAAATTAAAGGAGCATCCACGGTTAAAGAAGCAGCCCAGATAATATTCGATGAACTTAGAATACTAACAGATAGCAAATATTGCTACGTGACATACATAGACCCAAAAAATGGTGACAGCGTTGCTATAGTATTTTCAAAGGTTACAAGTGAATGTAATTATTACGAGAGTATAGGGGAGGCGCGGTTTAAACGCCCGAAAAATGGAAAGTATGGAGGATTACTAGGATATTCCATGGACACTGGCAAATCATTCTTCACCAACGACCCTGAAAACCACCCAACAGCTCATGGAATACCAGAAGGCCACAAGATCATCCGAAGATTTTTATCAGTGGCCGTGAAATCCAATAATAGGGTTTTGGGCCAGATAGTCCTCGGAAACCCCCAGAGGGATTACACAAGGGATGATCTTAAAGTTTCAATGGAAGTTGGAGAAGCCTATGCTACCATACTCCAAGGGTTTTATGATGGCAGAATACCACTAAAATAGTCTCTAATGTTCTATCATATTTTGGGGTTTTAGTTCTTTTCTGATCCATTCCTGGATATCATCTCTGATTCTGCGTAATGTTTCAATATTTGCATTTTTAGGATCTGGGAATCTGACATGGATGTACTTTTCAGCTTCTGGTAATACTGGACATTTATCTTCACAGAGAGTTACTATTATATCGAATTTTTTTCCTTGAAACTCTTTAAGACTTTTTGGTTTGTGGCCTTTCATGCTTATGCCAATTTCTTCCATAACTTTAACTACAGAAGGGTTTATAGGCTTTGGTTCGGCTCCACCACTATAAACTTCATAATATTCACCATACATGTTCTTGAGGAAGGCTTCAGCCATCTGGGATCTTCCAGAATTATTCCAACAAACAAAAAGCACCTTCTTCACAACTTTACCTCCTACCAGCTCCCAATATCCCCCCTAAGGGAGGACACCTTTATCCTAAAATTTTTTATTTTAAATGATATACCACTTACTTCAGGGCAAAAGGCCGTCAAATTTATCAATGAAAGATCCCCCACACTAATGAAAAATGAAAGCCAAAAATTATTTATTTCATAAACATTCATTTATTGTTCGTTAATGTGGTAGCCAAAAACACACTTATAAATAAAGGGGGGAGGTTCTTTTTGTATTGTCCGAAATGTGGAGCTGAAAATCCTGATACTTCAAATTTTTGTATAAGTTGTGGAGCGCCTTTAAAACCGAAAATAGAGAGTGAAAGTACATTTAAGAGTGGTTTTATAAATAGAATACCTGGTTTTAGGTCGGGCACCCCTTGGAAGATGGTTGTAGCATCTTTTGGATATTTATTGATAACAGTTTTAGCAATTTATGCCATTGGTTGTCTTTTAATTAATGCAGATGCCACTGTGACAGTGAATGCAGCATATACAGCAGATAGTATCACTGGTAATTATTTTCCAACTTATAGTAGGTTTATTATAACGAACGTCACAGTAAAAAATAATGGTAATAATCCTCTAACTATCTCTTCAACCGATTTCAGTTTACTCAGTAACGGTGAATATATAGGTTATTTAAACTTTTATGGCCATGGCACTGATGTACCCGAGAACGTTCAAATACCCCCAGGGGAAAATAAAAGCTTCTTATTAGTCTTCGACGTTGAAGACAAGGACCCTGAAATTCTAGAATATAATAGTTTGTGGGATCCTTTTTCAGAGCCGGAAACCAGTGGCATGGGACCAGTAAATATAATACCCAACCCCAACTCCTATGCAAATTATGAAGTGAAAGGCAAAGTCAACGAGAAATCCTATCAGATGGATGTTAATATTACCTATAAAAGTACAACAAACGGGCAAATAGAAGAAAACATAAAAAGAAGTGGTGAAACAATATGGTTAACTGGATCAGTATACCGAGAGCCTATTCAGAGCCAATCTTGGGCATTTGATCCTGAGACTTTCGAAGATGAAAATGGAACATATTCATCTTACATATTCCTACCTAGAGGCTTCGTAGAAGGGGATTCAGTACCAATTAAAGGATCAGAAGGTGAAAACGTGGGAGAAGAGACCGTAACAGGCTCCAAGACAATAAATATCATGGGTAAAAAGATCGAATGCTGGGTAACCACCGCCAAAGAGGAAGAAGAAGGCATTAAACTTCAAATCACAAGATATTATGATAAGACAACAGGATTATTACTAAAAGAAGTGTATAAAGAGGAAGGCAGCGCCTACGGAGTCAGCTACACAGATTCCAATACCATGCAACTTACCAGTACAAACATCCCATTAATCGGAATTTCTTAAAACGGATCACAAATAATAATGATGGTGACAAGGGCTATTCCCCCAACACAAAGAAAAGCACTCACTCTAATAAAATAAGACATTAAAAGGTGATTTAATTCAAAATATGCGTCCAATCTAGGTTTATCCAAAAGCGAACATTTAAAATATAAAGTTTTTTGACCCCATAATCGATGACCACAAATGGAGGATGACACAGAAGCTATCAAAGCAAATAGCTGATGAAAATGTGGGAAATGGAAATTAGCAGCTAAAACCAGAAAAAGATAATATACCCCAAATACTTGTCAAATCTTCCTTTTTTGTGAAAATGAACCATAAGGGGAGAACTTATATATTTAATATACCCACTTACTATTCCTTGAATTCTTGTAATGCTACTCTCTTCACCCCCAGAATCCAAACAAAAAGAACTTAAACATTCTATGTTAAGTAGAAACTATCCCCACAACATTTTGTAAAAAGTGAAACATCCTATAAGAGCATGAAAAACCCCCCCAAACTGAAGATTGATCCGCCCATAATACTCTCCTTTTATAAAATAACGTGATGTCCCATGAAAAGGAACAAAAAAACAAAAAAGAATGAAACAAAAGGTGTTACAATCATCACAGGAGACCCTAAAAAGGCCATCTGGAAACTCTCAGGCCATCTTATCATAGCAATGCTCCTAATGTCAACCTACAATTTAGTAGATGCCATATGGGTTTCGGGCTTGGGAGGTAACGCTCTCGCGGCTATTGGGTTTGTCACACCCCTTTATATGATACTCGTAGGCTTATCAAATGGTCTTGGAGCCGGCGCAGCATCTTCCATCTCAAGGTGTATAGGGGCCGGTGACAAGAAAAAAATGAACAACAGTGCAATACATGTCATAATAATCACCATCATCATCTCAATTATTATAACGGGAATACTTGAGTTCTTCTTGGTGGATCTGCTTTTAATTTTAGGTTCTAAAGACGCTTTTAACCTTTCTGTTGTATATGGTCGTATAGTCTTCGCTGGTACACTTTTCATGTTATTTAACGGTTCTGCCTATGGGATCTTAAGGGGTGAAGGTGATACCCAACGTACAATGTATGCTATGATAGTCTCATCCATAATCAACATGATACTTGACCCAATACTCATCTACCTACTAGGATTAGGGATTGCTGGTGCGGCTTGGGCGACATTAGCATCACAGTTTATCGTATCAGCCGTCATATTATACTGGTTCTTCCAAAAAAAGGACACATTCACAAGATTATCATGGAAGTATTACAAAGCCGATCTTATGGTTGCGAAATCTATTCTAGAGGTTGCATTGCCTGCCAGTGTAGAATTTCTGGTAATATCTGGTGGTGTTGCAATCTTGAACATAATACTTGTCACAGTGGCTGGGACAGATGCTGTGGCAGTCTATTCTGCTGGTTGGAGGATCGTCATGATAGGACTAGTCCCTATCATATCAATTGGCACAGGTACCATTACAGTTGCTGGTGTGGCATATGGCGCCAGAAAATACGATAATCTCTCAGAAGCCCACGATTATTCCACAAAATTAGGCATCCTCATAGCAACGATCATGAGCATCTTAACATTCATCCTTGCACCATATATTTCAATTATATTCACATATTCCCCGAAGATGAGCCACTTAGCCCCGGTAATAACAGAATTTCTTAGGGTCATGTGCCTATTTTATATTTTCATGCCCCCAGGGCTTATGTCAAATTCAATATTCCAAGGGGTGGGAAAAGGCATGACCTCCCTAATATTAACTGTAATAAGACAATTACTCTTCATAGTCATATTCGCGTATATTCTCGCCATTATTTTTAATTTCGGACAAAGAGGCGCCTGGTGGGGTATAGTCATAGGGGACATTATAGGAAGCTCGATAGCATACTTATGGGCCCGTATTTACATAAACAGACTACAGAGACACCTATAAGACCATCCCCTATTCAGAAAGAAAGTATAAATTAGTAAATTGATGATGGAGAGATCTTTTGCGGATGAAATTCCCAATATTTTATGAAGGAAACGAAAGCACGCATTTATAATAGGACCAATTAATAACTGCATTACTTGGACAAGTCGCCTTTACGTTCTGATAGTTTATAAGGTCCCTCAAAAATTGCATTCCCCCCTTTTTTCGAAATTTAAAGAAAGACCCACCACTACAATTTTTTCAAGCTTTTGGAACTTTTAAATCAAACATTTTTAAATTATTGAAGCCCCATGAAGGCTAAAGTTGTAAGATTTTGAGAAAAAAGGCTACTTCCGGAAAAACAACGAAACATCCATTTTATTGTTTGCAAAGTTTACATTGCCCACATCTCGCAACCCTTTTGAATTGGAACAAATTTTTCCGATTTGTAATAACGATTTCTATTTGAAGAGGTAAAACAAATTGAAAAAACAAGCATGATACAAAAAACCCGTTTAGCAACATTAGACTGTTACTGTATTTTGGTAAGTATTATTAGATAATTTAGATAATCATTCCACCAAATGGAATCATCATCAAATCAAAATCTTAGAGAAGATTTTGTGGGGATTGAAAGTGTGAAAAAGCACGAAATAACAAAATAACGAAAATCCCATCACTTATCCTGCAACTCTTGACGAAAACAAGTCAAGAGTTAGAGTAATAAAAATATATCGAGCAGATGAAAACGGTATCATATTCCACGCCCTAAGTTTCAAGGATCTATACAAACAATTACATAGAAATCCCTACATAGAAATGTGCTTCGTAGATTCCAAAGGGAAAACACAAGTACGAGTAAATGGAAAAGCAGAACCAATAGAAAGCCAAATGTTAAAAGAAGAAATGGTAGAAAAAAGAAGTTTTTTAAAACCATGGATACAAGAAAAAGGATGGAATTTATTAAAAGTTTTCAAGATAACAAATGCTAAAGCCACTGTTTGGACCATAGAAACGAACTTCCAACCAAAAAAATACATCAAATTATAAAGTAGAAAATTAGATATTGAAACCTCTATAATTTTTATTTGTATTTTTGTTGATAAAGCGTTAGCATGCCTGGTCGATCAAAAGTATTCTTAAACATCCTTTCTACTACTTCATTTTCCGCTTTAACTTTTTGCAGTTAATTCTCAATGAAAAAGATCAACACACTGTTCAAATTTTCCTTTTCCAATTTCTATCACACATTCTCACCGATTAATTCCCTCATGAATTTTGCTGTCCATTCAGACCGTTGTGGGTAGCAGTACTCTCTCATTCTATTGGATGTTATAATCGTAACGGGTAAATATGTTCGATAGTTAGGTGAAACTGCGTGCCAATGTTCCTTCCTTTTACACTTATTTCTACCGTGCTCACTTCATGGAAGGCCACAAAAGCTTATGATTATGAATAAATAAATAAAGGGAGTTCACTGCGAAAATGAACTAAATGAAGATTGTCTGATTCATATTATGGCTGTAAACGAAATAAAGTCGATTTGTCGCCTTCTAACTGTCTAACTGAATGATGTTTTGATGAATTCTATTCTTCCTGAAAGTTTAAGATGAGGTCTTCTAATTTTTCACCAGATCATAGAGGTTTGCAGAAGCACGGCTTATTGGTGGAATATGTTAAGTTTAAATAGAGATTAACTCAAATTAATTTTATAATATATAAACTTGATTTTATTTTAGTATTTAATAGTTGCTAATTATGATTAAACAAAAAATTTTATATACAATTTATGATTAACATGTCCGAGTGTACTACATATTAAAAAATGGAGGTTTAGTATGAAAAGGACAGTTGGTTTAATTATGGCCGTCTTTGTAGCAATGGTTATTGCCGGAATGGGACAGACAGCTGCAACCGAGGATATAAGTGTTGGAGAACTACCAAGAGGGGACTCAGGTGACTTTGTCGTAACATCGGCACCCGCAGATGGCGTTTACTACACCATTGATGGTTCCATCCCGACAGCCAATAGTACAAGGTACACATCTCCGATTGTCCTCAACGGGACACTGAACATAAAGTACATGATAATCAAAAACGGCACAGTGAAATACGGCATAATAAACCACGTCCTAACAGGAAACATCACCAATAGAACATACCCCAAACTGATATTCAACCAGACACCAATCATAGAACTTGTAAATGGTACATACTATCAGATAGGCAACGGCAACATAACACTCTACAACGGGACAATTGCCCTGACAGGAAACACAATCCTGAAATACTTCAAAAACAGCACAAACACAACAATGATGGGCATAATCAAAAACACACCTGCAATAGTTGTCAATAAGATCAAATGGATGAAGGTCAAGTTTAAGAGATGGTACAGAAAAGGCGGTAAGTGGAGATACTACTGGACCTACAGATGGGTAAAAAGGATTTACCAGGAACTTCAGGCCACAGCCTGAGTTCCACAAATTTTTTTTAATTTCGGACAAAAAGGTGCCTGGTGGGGTATAGTCATAGGGGACATTATAGGAAGCTCGATAGCATACTTATGGGCCCGTATTTACATAAACAGACTACAAAGACACCTATAAGACCCTCCCCCACCATTCAGGAACATGACTACAAAAAAACTTGATAACTCGGGGATGGTAAAATTAGCAAATGAAAAATCCCCCTCAAACAATTTATCTTCATCCACAATATGGTACCATAAGGCCACCTTTTTATCTAGTTTAATGCGTTCCATACCCCTAGAATATGGATCCTTTAATTAAAAAGAGAATTTACAGAGTGAAGTTGATATTCTTGGGACGTGACAGAAATCTGTGAATACGAAATAGATGAAAGCTTAAAAGAGTGTTACTGGCGGGTAAAACGCCGATATTCCTAAAAAGATAAAAGTCAACACATTAATGAAGACTTCCTGCGAAATTATCTTCATACCCTATTATCGCCTCTTTTTTTGATGGTTATTGAAGGATTATTTAAAAAGTTTAGGTTCTGGGGTTCTAGAATCTAGTTGAGAAGGTGACTGCAAAAAAATAGAATAATAAAATGGAAAAATTAAATCTTTCCAGGCCCTGCAAGGAAATATCCTGCTCCTACTAATGCTACTAGGATTATAACACCAACAATTGCATATACTGGGAGTCCTCTTGGCGTTCCAGCGGTTCCACTAGATTTACTGACTTCATAGACTTTTCCTGTTCCAGGACCTGCATCAGATCCTGCAATTGCACCAGCTGCTCCAACTATCCCCCCCATGGAGCCTGCACTTGCTTGGCTTCCCGTTCCTGGGCTTCCTATGTAACCTGGTGTCGGACCTCCTACATGGCCAACAGAACCTGGAGATCCTGGCTGTCCAGGCACTCCTGGTGTTCCTGGCTGACTTGGGATTCCTGGGGATCCCGTTGGCGCGAATGCACCATTCATTGTAGCACCGTAAAGTCTTGCCTTAACCGCTTCTAAAAGGTTGGGGTTTATGTATTGCATGGCCCATTGCATCATTGCTATGTTTCCACAGCTGCAGTCGCAGCAAGAAACGCCATAATTTGATATTAGAGAAGCCCATGTGTTTGCAACAAGACTTAATGTGCCAGTGTCAGTTTGCCAGTATCCTTTGTGGGCCATTGTAAGAAGCTTACCTGTAATGTCTATCATTGAGTAGGCATTACTGCCTGTTGAAAGCCAATTCGCCACACCAATATTGTATTTATCCTTTATGTAAATGTCGACTATGTTGTTCCACATTTCATTGGTAATTGCGTCTGTTCTTAGCACTTTCCAGCCTACCATGTTATCTATGAACTGACCGGAAATATATGATGCTCCTGCCGGTCCTTGGGCCATCATTTCTTTGATCCATTGTGGGTTAAAGAGTTTTGTTTGGAGGTCGCGGTTTATGAATTTTGCTAATGTTTCTACTGCTGGTTTGGAGGCTTCTATCTGATTTAGTATGAATAGCTGTGGTGTTTTGCCCCTTATTTTTTCTACCGCGATGCTGAAACCCCCTAGGAATTCATAGTTGTGGTCTAGGTCGAGTATTCCTCTCACGTTTGTTGATCTCGAATGATAGATTCCTTGGACGTCTGCGAGTCTCATTTGGAATACTTCTCCTAATGGTGTTCCTTGTTCGTCTTCTCTGTAGGCGTATTGCATGTCATGTATGTAATAATCTGCAAGTTCGAGACGATCATTCCATGTCCATGCTAGTTGTGGCCCTTCACGCACGCTTTTGGCTCCCCATTCTCCTATTGGCGGCCCGAATATTCGTGTTATGGCCATTTTACTTGCTTCATCTGCTGGTACTCCTGCTTCTAATAGTTTTCTGGTGTCCTCTAACCAATGCTGGGCAATATAGTTCATTTCTAATGGTTCATCTCCGGGGTTGAATAAGCCCGCCTTTTTTATTGTTTCCATTGAGGCGTCCAGTGCCATTTTCAGTTCTTTTGCCATGGTTTCGTTGGCTATTTTGGCAAGTAGAGTGTTATAGGATGTTGCGAGGGCTGTTCTGAATGCTCTGTCGAGTAGTTGAACGCATTGTGGGAATATCTCCCTGAATATTCCTGATATTGTTACGATTGTATCTATTCGGGGTCTTCCGAGTTCTTTTAGTGGTATGGCTTTAATGCCAATGACATTTCCACTGTGTTGTGCTTGTTGTTGATATATTGGTTCGAGTCCGAGTAGGTGGAGTATGAATCCTATGGTTCCTCCGTTGTCTCTTTGAGTTTCTGTAGCCCATAATATTACTCCAAGTTGTTCTGGTGTTGTTTCATAGGCCTTCAGCGCTTCTTCGGCCATCTTTTTGCCGTTGAGATATGCGTCCCAGTATGGGAGTTTTTGCGGATCTAAGCCGTAAAGGTTTCCTCCTGTTGGTAGCGCATCCGGTGTTCTCACAGGATCGTTACCAAGGCTTGGAGGTATGTATCCACCGTTTAATGCTCTTATAAGCATTTCACGTTCTCTCTTTGGGCTTATACTTATATTATGGGTGTATTCGTATATTTTCTGCAATCCTTGGGTTTCAGTTTCTGTGAGATTTCTTCCGATGGTTTTTTGTATTTCTTCTATCACCTTTTCTGGTTCCGTTCCCGTGTAGAATTTTTCTATGATATCTGTTAGGTTCAGTGGGAGTGTTTGGATGGCTTTGGCTGGACTGATGAACTGGTTCTGGCCTATCCCTATGCAATTTATTTTCTCCGCCATTGTAGTGGCAAGGGCTGTAACCTGTTCTAATGTCCAGTCTCTTCCAAAAACATGTAATCCTAATGGTGTAGTGGTACTTTGAAGTTCTATGATGTAGTCATGGAGGCTGTCAACCATTTCTTCGGGTGAACCATTGAGGTCTATGAAAGTGTTCAATTGAAGTTTCAATGCAAATTCTTTTATCATTTCAAAGAGCTGTTGTTTCTGTGTTTCTTCCGTGCTTGCCATGTATCTTTCTGTTAATGCTTTAAGCGCTAAAAGATCATCGTTTAAAGTGTTGAGTGCAAATGGTTGGGTTAAGTGGCTGATAATAACTGCTAATCCTCTCCTTTTGGCGTGTAATGCTTCACCAACACCATCCATGGTATAAATGTAAATTGATGGCATAGCCCCTATGCAAATGTCCGGATAATCTGCGCTGGAAAGTGCTAAATCTTTTCCAGGTAACCATTCATACGTCCCATGTCTTCCAAGGTGTATTACCGCGTCCGCCTTGAATTCTTCTTGTAAGTACGCATAGAATGCGAGATACTGATATGGTGGCGGTACAACAATACTATGATATAAAATACTGGCGTCTGTGTAGCCTCTTTGAGGTTGAGGACCTAAGAAGATGTTGCCCAGTATCATCCCTGGTATTATGAAGTATTTTGTGCCATTCTTTTCTATTGTCATAATATTTCCTGGTGGAGGTCCCCATCCTGAAAGTCCAGGAATCCTTAATGTTATGAAGGAATTCTTGATAGCTTGTAGTTCGCCTAATTTGTCATTGCCCTGTAATATGTCCTTCAGAACCTCGTATGCTTTTTCTAAGAGTATTGTCGCATTCGATAATTGTTCCTTGGTTAGTGTTGATTTCATTTGATCAATGGTTGAAACCATTTTCTTGTACCAATTGTCAATTATAGTATTTGCAGTGTCTATGAATTCTGCTGTTCTGCTTTTTGTGAGTATTTCCTTTGCTATGCATTCTATGTAACCAAATGGTCCTTCTTCCATTTCCTTTCTGGTGATTTCTGGCAATTTTTGGTACCAGGCCATGAATTTGTCAACAGGATATAATGTTGCGTTTTCTGCGAGTTTTTCTAATTCTCCTGGGGCCCATGCTGCAATGTTTACACCTTTTGTTATGAGCATTTCAACAAGTTCATCAAGGCTTGTTGGTATCCCTGTTATGTTGTATCCATTTTCTTTTAGTAGGTTAAGGATTGTGAGTATGGATTCTGGCCCGTTGAGTGAATCTGCACTTGCAATATTCTGTTTTCCTGGCGGATAATTATAGTAGATTAATGCAACCTTCTTTTGGGAATTTGGAAGGTATCTGAGTTTTATCCAATTCTTCACAGTCTCTGCGAGTCTAGCTCCTCTTTCTTCTATGGGTTTGGTTAAGGATAAAGCGAGACCGGTATCTGGACATGTTATAGTTTCTGTTGTGGCCACTATTATCGGCGCTATTTGGCCTTGGGTTTCTTTGAGGGCTATGGTATTGGCCGTGGACCAGTCGCCACCTTCTGATATATTCCATGTGTTTTCGTTTTTGGAGGATGTTATAGGTTGGAATACCAATATGTTATATGTTTCAAGGAGTTTATCGATGGCTAGTCTGGAAGTTTCTCCTCCGACAAGCCATGTGAAATTTATTATCACGTCAACGCGACTTTTATTTGTTTTATTGTCAATGAAATATTCGTTCACGCCTTGGAGCGTGTTCACGCCACTTACAGGGTTTCCTTGGGCAAATAGTACCATGACATTGAATCCGCGATTTTCCAGCTCTTCTATGAGTTTATCGAATAATTTTAAGTCTCCTTTTTCCCATGTGGTTGACATCCATGCTACTATACCAACTCCTGGCACTTCAGGTTTAAAATATAGGTTGCTGTATTCTGTGAAGTTTGTGTAAAGCTTGCCATCTCTATAAAGTGCGTATTGTGATACTGGTACTGGTTTATTGTATGTGAACCCTTTTTCTGGGTATACTGTTGCCAGTATGTAACGGAACATCTGTTCGCGATTTTCGATGGATGCTGTTTCTGTACACCAATATTTACGCACTTCAAGTAGTGAATATAAACTGGGATATGTTCGTTGAAGGCCTGCGATAAGTTGTAGTGGAGTGCTCGAATAACTTATTGCTGTGTAAATTTGTTGTATTTGTTGATCTGTAAGTGCTGTTCCGTTCCTATCCACGAATCTTGTGCCATTTATGTTCGTGAGGCGCACAATCGGGAAGCAATAGTATGGAGCAGGTTCTGCTATCACCGTTTTCCCTTGGAGCTTGCCTGTGGCATTCAAATTTAAGATTGTATCTGATAATGCCCCTTGTTGAAGATTATTAAGGTAGATTATATGACTCCATTCTATGAGCTTTGGTATTTCACTAAGGTTCTGGTTCGCTTGTGAAACGCTCCTGATCTGGAATTTCACATTGGGATAATCCTTGGATACTCTTTCTGCAGGTATTTGGTATTGTCCAGCGCTAGTATCCCAAGATATCACTAAAAAATGTACTTCAGTCGAATTAGTGTCATTTGTTGCGTTATCAGCTGCAGATACTGTCCCAGTCAAAACTAATAAAACTATAGATGCCAAGACTAGAATCACTTGTCTGTCCACTTTCCTTCACCTCCTTTCTAACTCTCGTTAAAATTGAAAACATAATTATCATATAAAATTATTTATTACAAAACATCCAAGAATCCAAATATAAGTAATAACATATGGGAATATAATACTCCCATATGGAAAACTAAAAAAATCCTTAAAAATGAAATCGACATATTACCGATACCATTCCTAGAAATGGGAAACTGAGTCGCATTGAACTTCCTAAATGAACTCTACAAAAATAGGAGAAAGTCACAGTTTTCAACTGATTGTTGAAAAAATCCACATCAAAGAAGTCTTAAAAGACACCACCTGCTTTAGAATCTTCTCTTGAACCTGTGAACCAAAAAAAAGAAAACGGCCAGAAAAACCACTATGAGAATTATTTGAAGTTGATCTATCATCCCCCCTGATAATGGCTTTCAGTACTGTGCCATCTAAGATCTGCCTTTAAGCCCCTTTGAAATTCATGTGATCATGGAAAATCTGAAAAACCCCGGCTTTTTATTTGATCCCATAAAAAGTCGCTTAATAATAATCTATTTTGAGCCGATAGTTTCTTTTATCCCCCTGGAAAATGAAAAAACGAGCTACAATTAAATTTGTAATATTTGAAGCAAAATAATAAGCCCGCTAAAAGAAGTGAAAAGTAAACCCCATGCAGATTTTTATCATGTGAAATTTTGCATCCCCCTACTTATGAAATTTTTTCAGCAGTTTTTTCAGATAATAACTACTGTATATAACTCCCGCAGGATTGTGAGAAAGTATTCTATCTTTAACAATTAATGTTGTTGTTGCAGCATCTGAATATTTCTGGAAAAGAATATCATGTCCAATGCATAAACCCACAATAATGTTTAATTCTGTCCCGGCCTCGTTTAAAATTTTTGCTTGTCCTATTGGATTGCACATAGCCTCCCTTGTATCCTTTCTGATCTTCTTTAATCTAAATACGCTCTTATCTATTCCGCAAACCTTGCAACAAACTGAATGAACAATAAAGTATTGAGATAAGATTTCATCCAATACCTTTGCTTCTCTTTCCAGGCCAATACAGAAAGCAATACCTAAATTTTTATAATCCATGAGCTTACAGAATTCTATAATCTCTTCTAACCTTGTCTTTTCCATGTAATAGGTAGATTCTAAATGAGAAGATATTCTACTTATTTTTAAGTTTTCCCCTTTATATTCTTTCATTACTTCTTTTTCTATATTCTTTTCACAATTTTTTCCTGTGCGGCAAAGCTTTTCATCACAAAGAGAACATTTCATGACTAACACCCAGACAATTTAAGCTATATGAACCAATTTTAATTAAAATGTTAAAAATAAGCGCAATTTTTTATGCAACATAATGGACTGGCAGGACATTGGCAATTTCGTTATATTTACCTATAACGAAGTAACACTTTTTTGTCAAACACATTAAAGAAAAAGTTCCATCCAAATAAAATAAAAATAATAAAATGAAGAATGTTCTAGTCCTCGGGCATTTCTATTTCTAGGTGTGCGAGGCTCCTTGCGATGACTATGGTTGCAATAACAGCAAGTATGGTGACAATAATTGCATAGACAAACAACCCAGTAAGAGCATTCCCAGCCTTAAAAAACAATTGTATTAATGCTTTGATGGCCTCATTCCATGCTAGAGCTGCTATAAGTCCAAAAGCTGTTGTTATAAGAGTCGCCATTGTCTTAATAATCTCTTTTTTTATTTCACTCATCTAATCACCCCCCTCAATTTTAAACGCTTGGAGCATATCTCCCAATAATAAATTCAGATTTTCAAGAATAAATACTTTTAAAAAATACGCTCTCTAAAAACTTTTAAAAGTCATCTACAAAGTTTTATTCATCCACAAAAAATGTGATGATCAATATAATAGGTAGAAAACATTCCAATAAGACTATAAGTGTGTAAATTTCAACCTTACAACAATACACATTGAATTAATAAAATTTTGACCTGTATTTGGAATATAAGAGAAATTTATGCTACGCAATACTAAAATTAATATCAAAATAAAAAGATAAATAATAATACCTTAAATTATAAGTAGGTGCTTTTTTCATGAGGAGAACAGGTCATGCTAATTTGCCACTTCATGGTGGACATGCTCCAAGATGGCTCTTTAAACGGATGGTGAGACTCGCCAAGGCCATAACCTCTATCATAATAGACGAATATGGTACCCAAGAATTCCTATCACGAATTTCTGATCCATTCTGGTTCCAATCCTTTTCGTGTATCCTAGGCTTTGACTGGCACTCTTCCGGAACCACCACAACTACCTGCGCAGCCCTAAAACATGCCATCAACCCAATGGAACATGGCATTTTAGTGGCCGGCGGAAAAGGTAAAGCCTCAAGGAAAACACCCATCGAATTAAGAGGTGCTGAAAAATTCTTTAACCTCGAAGCCCAGGATTTGATACGTACAAGTCGTCTAGTGGCAAAAGTCGACAACACATGCATACAAGACTCATACCAATTATACCATCATACCTTCATAGTAGACGAAAACGGAGAATGGAGCGTAATCCAACAAGGATTCAACAAGAAGAGAAGATATGCACGACGCTATCACTGGTCAAGCCAAAAACTAGACGATTTTGTTGAAAACCCCCACACAGGTATCACAAGTTCTATCAGGGAAGGAAAAGTTCTGAACATGACAGCCACTAAGAGCAGAAATGCAAGAAACATAAGCTTAGAAATAGTATGTGATGGCCCAGAACACTTAAAAAGATACATTACAGGGCAAACAACACTCTACAATTATAGTATACTCGAAATGCCACCAAACCATGAAATACGGCGGATAAACCTATCAGAAGCAGACTTTCAAATATTACAAAGGGCCTATGAAATACAACCAGAAAATTACGAAACCCTTATCCTGATTAGGGGTATGGGTCCCAAGAAGATAAGGGCTTTGGCACTCCTTTCAGACCTTATATATGGTGAGCCTCCAAGTTGGGAGGATCCTGTAAAGTACACCTTCGCCCATGGTGGCAAGGACGGCCACCCATACCCAGTAGAAAAGAAAGTATATGATAATACGATTCAATTCCTCGAGGAAGCGGTTAATGAATCAAAATTAGACAAGGAGGATAAACTGCGAGCGCTCAAATCCCTAGAATATTTCATATCCAAAGGATCAGCATGAATCCTAAGTTCCTGCTTCTTCAATGTAATGAGACTTATAAGCTAGGGGGATCTATCAGATAAAGGGAGGATGATTTGGATGGGGACAAGTATAAAATTGATTTTTTATTTCATCCTTGGTGGTGTTGTTGTAAGTTTAACCACATACTTCGGAAGTAAAGAGAAGGGCGTTTTAGCGGCTTTTATTGCCATGTTCCCATCTGTAACAGTTCTCACATTGTCCACGATTTATCTGGAGGCTGGTATGCGACCTGTACTATCATATCTTAAAGGTTTGCTCCTTCTAACCCCTATTTGGATTTTATACCTTATTTGCCTGGTTTATATGGTTCCTAGGCATGGTTTCTGGCCAGCTTTAGCCTCTGGAGTGGCCCTATATCTTATCCTAGCCTGGCTGATAACATTCGGATTCTAAGGAGTTATACTCCACCTACTTCTAAAAGTTCGAAAAATTCTTTTATGATCTCCCTTGTTATAGGGTCTATACTTTTTGTAGGACCCGTTTGGGGTTTGTATATCCGGGCTTCATCTCTCTTGGATGCGTTTATGACTATTTTTTCCTCCCCCCAGTGGCGTGATGGGTCTATAACCAAAATATCAAGTTTCTCATAATATTCAATGTTCACGAAACCGCCGCATCTCCCAGGATATATTATGGTGGTCCTTAGTGGAACTTCTACTATTCTGCATGCCTCTAGAAAATCAGTGAAAGGTTCACCTTCCCTTATAGCCTTCCGGACGGCCTTTATTATTTTGGTTTTCATGTGACTTTTACCTCATTTCATGAATCATATTTCTTTTTGCATTTTATAGAGTAGAATTTTTTGCATTTTATTAAAACCACACAAATTGTATTACTATTTCCCATTCTTATATTTAAACTGTTAATACTTTGTTGGGTGTTTATATACATCATCTCCTTAATATCCTAATGGTGATGCTCATGAAATTTTCAGTGTTCCCTTTTACGGCCATTGTTGGACAAGACCATCTCAAAATGGCCCTTATACTAAACGCAATTGACCCTACAATAGGTGGAGTGCTAATAAAAGGTGATAAAGGCACTGGGAAATCCACTGCCGTAAGGGCATTCGCAGAACTACTACCAGCAAGAGAAGTAGTTGATGGCTGCCCATTCAACTGCAACCCAAAGGAACATTTTCTCTGCCAAGAATGTAAAACAATCCTCGAATATGAAGGCCACTTACCCACAACAAAAAGGAGAATGTCAATAGTCGAACTCCCGGTCTCGGCCACAGAAGACATGGTAGTAGGATCACTAGACATCAAAAAAGCCCTGCAAGAAGGTGTGAAAGCCCTCGAACCTGGTATACTAGCACGAGCAAATGGTAACATACTCTACATCGACGAAGTAAACCTCCTAGACGACCATGTTGTGAATGTTTTGTTGGATGCAGCCGCAATGGGGGTTAACATTATCGAAAGGGAAGGAGTTTCGGTTTCCCACCCCTCAAGGTTCATATTGGTTGGTACAATGAACCCAGAGGAAGGAGACCTAAGACCACAGATACTTGACAGGTTCGGGCTCTGTGTAGAGGTTAAGGCCTTAACAGATCCCCAAGAAAGGCTCAAAATAATAAAGTATAGGATGGAATTTGATGAAAACCCAATAAAGTTCCAAGAAAAGTTCCAGAAAAAACAAAAAAAGCTACAAAAGAAGATAATAGCGGCTAAAAATTGGAAAAAGAAGCCAAAAAAGCAATAAAAAACATCCTAGAAGATAGAACACCAGAATATCTGCCAAAAGATTACATAAAATGGGTGGAAAAACTTTCAAAGTCCATTGATTTCTCATCAGAGAGCACTTCACTCATAAAAGCCCTAAATGCCGAATACATAAGACCAAACAGAGGAAGCGACCCTATAAAAGATCCCGAAACATACCCAACAGGTTATAGTATGTTCGCATTCGACCCAATGAAAATACCAACAGTATTATCAGAAAAAAGGGGCCGAAAGGCCGCGCAATTCCTAATCAAAGAATACCTTCAAGAATATAAAGAATACCCAGAAACTATAGGGATAATATTATGGGGATTTGAAACACTAAAAACCGGCGGAGACACAATATCAATGATACTAGAACTCCTAGGACTCCGTATAACAAGAAAATACGGTCCTTGGGTCAAAAAGTTCGAGGTAATCCCATTAGAAGAACTTGGAAGACCCAGAATTGACGTTTTAGTGAACATTTGCGGAATATTCAGGGACACACTAGGCACCCAAATAGACCTACTAAACAGAGCATTCAAAAAGGTGGCAGAACTCAAAGAGCCAGAAGACATGAACTACATAAGAAAACATTACCTCAAAGACGGATCCCTCGCAAGGATATTCGGGCCTTCACCAAGTGAATATGCCACTAACTTGCCACAGCTCATTGAAAACAGTTCCTGGGACAGGGAAGAAGAACTAACAGATGCTTACAGGGATTGCATGTCCTATGCATATCTTCCAGATGGTATAAAAAAAGAAAATAAAACCTTGCAAAAACTCTTGGCCCGTGTCGACATCGTAACCCAAGAAAGAGATAACATTGAATATGAGGTTACAGACCTCGACCATTACTATGAATTCCTCGGAGGACTTTCAAGTTCCGTCAAAGCACTTAAAGGGGAGGAAGCAAGTATAAAAGTCATAGATTCGACCGAAGAAGAAATATACGTTGAAGACCTTGAAAAGACAATTGAAAGGGCCGCCAGAACCCGCATACTCAACCCCAAATGGTTAAACGGCATGCTAAAACATGACTTCCACGGTGCAAAACACATAAAGGACAGAATCGAAAATCTACTTGGATTTTCAGCCACCACACAAAAAGTCGAAAACTGGGTATATGAAAACGTAGCAGATAGACTAATACTTGACCCTCAGATGAGAAAAAGACTACTAGAAAACAATCCATTCGCCACCATAGAAATAGGTGAAATATTACTTGAAACTGAGAGAAGAGGTTATTGGAAAACCTCAAAAGAAAAAATCCAAAAAATAAAAGAAATAATACTCTCAATAGAATACGAACTTGAGTAAACCCATACAAAAGATAGGCTTCTATCATTCAAAAAAGACTAGAGGCCTCTTGAACAGCCTACACCCCCCCATTTAGGGCTACATTACAACCAAATTTCAATTTATAGTCTCCCCATTAAGAACATTTTTTTACTCCCCAAAGATATTAAGATTTAACCAATCACTACCATATCATCCTTTGAAAGGGGGATCTTCCGACCGCAGAAAAAAAAGATGAATATTAAGGATTATCCTCATATATTATATAAGAGTATGAATAGTATGTAGAGTAGCATCCTCCCCACTTTTCTAGCTGGATAAGGTCTCGGATCATCAAGGGGGGATGAAATTTTCAATGGTATTAGAAGAGGATGTTGAAATGACATTTAAATGTATTACAGCACGCATAGCAGGAAAATTGGCTCTTTCCATGGTCAAATTTGGAAAGGGTATGGGTAGGAGTTTCCCAGGTTATTTATTCCTTAAAATAGGTGGACTTGATTGTCTAAGAGAACTTTCAAAAAGGTCAAGGATCGGTAACATACTCATAACCGGGACGAATGGTAAAACAACCACCACAAAAATGTTATGCTTACTCTTAAAAAAGGATTCTTCAGTCTCATGCAACTTTGACAGTAACACGATAAATGCTGTTGCAACAGGACTTTTAAAAAAAGAATCTGACCTGGGAGTGTTTGAATATGGTATCAGAACGTCTAAATATTCGGTTCCAGATACAGTCTGTGAATACGTGGATCCCATTGGTGTTATTTACACAACAATCTCTAGGGAGCATTCAATGGTCGCCGGGGAGAAAAACCCATTCAAAGAATACTTCAAAGCCAAAAAATTGCTTTCAGCCCCAATGAAAAAAGGTGTTATAATCTGTAATGCTGATGACCCAAGAACGGCCTCCATTGGAATGGAAAAAGAAAAAGACGTCCAAGTAACCTATTATGGTTTTGAAGTGGGCTTGGAGGATGAAACACCACTAAGCGCACCAGTCCATTGTCCTATATGCGACGAAAAACTAGAATACTCAAAAAGGTACCTGAACCATCGGGGAATATACAAGTGCAAATGTGGATTTTCAAGGCCAGAACCACACGTCAAATTAACAAGATTATCCAAAAAGGGCAAAAAATGGGAAATAGAAATTACCAGTGAAACACACAATTATACAAGCCAAAAAATGATATCATCAAAATTTAAATTAGAAGTTCCAAATTTTGGCATGCACAATTTCTACAATTTCCTCTGCGCCTCCGCAGCCTATATAACATTCACACCCCACCCAGAAAATATAAAAGAAACAATAATAAAAACGGCCCTGGAACTTGAAAAGTTCACCTTGCCACCTGGAAGATTCGAAATCTTCAAATTAGATGACAAGACCGTGGGGATAGGCCAGGGAGACAATGGGGATGCGCTAAAAGCCAATCTCCAAGTTCATCCATCAGATGAGATGACACTTATCTATACAACACCAGACAAAGACGAAGATGAAATATTCCAGGATCACCTAAGAGTTATCAAATCCGCAGAGCCTAGGAAAGTCCATGTTTTCCCTGGGAGAGAATCAACCTCCGCCGCGAGAAACTATTATAAGACCATTAAAGAATATTTCGACGCCAGTTTCCACCCGATTTCAAACAAGGACATGGACAAGAAAATAGATGAAATCCTCAAAATCATAAATGAGTCATCTACAGAATCCATCATGGTCAGCGGTTGCGGACCAGAACACCTACTCTGGGAGCGATTAAAATCAAAATTTAAATCAACCTTTACTTAAGGCTGCGGCCTTAAATTTGTTAAAAAAAAGCTTTATTGAAGGTTTATTGTTGGGCGGAGTAATATCTCTAGATGCTTATAAAAATGTGTTCTATCAACTATTTCTTTGAGTGAATGTTCTTTCAGTTTTAGTGACGCTGTAGAAGCTCCATTACATTTAAGGTCGCATCCTTCACATCCGAAACTTGTAGGATCTGGGAACAGAAAATAACATGGTAATTTCATGTCAACATTCAATTCTTTGACTGTTAATCCCTTGTTGACCAATTCCTTTAATTCTTCTTTCATTTGTGGATGCTTCACAAAAATGTCATATAATATTTTTCCTATTTTTGTCATGCTTTTCACCCTTCCAGCTAATTATGGTGGAAAATCCGTTATAAATCCCAATCATTTATTATATTCCACATTACATATAAACATGTCCTCAGTTTTCCTCAACAGAAAATTGGAGAAAAGCAAGATATTTCTTCGATTTATAATAGCGAATATTAGCACGCTCACGTTCCATAAGGGGTGCCAGTATACGAGGCAAATCATCTTACGCGATTGGTAAATAAAATAATTTTATCCACATTCAATTTTCTATAATCTAAAATAATCATGAATTTCGCCCTCTTTTTTAATCCCAAAAACCTATAATGTTTCTAATTCCAATAGAGTATTTGCAAACAAGAAAGGATAAATATATATTAGCCTAAATCCAAATTGGCTAATAATATAAGCCAGTTAGATAAAACTTATTATGGTATACCCGACTACCAGTATTTCCTTTGAAAGGAGGCATGGAACATTGAAAATATTCATCACTTGTGCACTTCCATATGCAAATGGTCCAACGCACCTCGGACATCTAAGATCAACATATATACCAGCAGATATATACGCCCGCTACAATAGGATGAAAGGAAGGAAAGTCCTATTCGTATGTGCAACAGATGAACACGGGACACCAATAGCTGTCAAAGCCGAGAAAGAATCAAAAGACCCACTAGATGTGGCGACCCATTATTATAAGATGATCCGCCGGGATCTTGAAGCATGTGACATATCATTTGATAATTTTTCACGTACAAGCAATCCCTTACATCATAAGATAGCCCAGAAGTTTTTCCTAAAGCTCTATGAAAAAGATTTCATCTATGAAAAGGATATAAAACAATTATATTGTAGTGAATGTCAACGTTTTCTCCCTGACAGGTACGTTGAAGGTGAATGTCCATACTGCGGGGCAGAGGGGGCTCGGGGAGATCACTGCGAAGCCTGCGGCAGACACCTTGAACCCCTACAATTAGTCAACCCCAAGTGCATGATATGCAGCTCAGAACCAGAAGTTAGAAAATCTAGACATTATTTTTTCAGGTTAAGCAAATTCCAAGATAAGATTCTCAAATGGATAAAAGCAAATAAGAACCTACCTGCAAATGTTAGAAACTATGCATTACAATGGGTCAAAGAAGGCCTAAAAGATTGGATACTCACAAGGGACATGGAATGGGGCATACCAGTCCCTCTCAAAGAAGCCAAGGGGAAAATAATCTACGTTTGGGGGGAAGCATTCCTAGGCTATATTTCATCAGCAGTTGAATGGAGCGAAAAAACAGGCAAAGACTGGAAAGAGTATTGGGATGACACAGTAGTACACTTCATAGGCAAGGATATAATCTATCATCATGCGATTTTCTGGCCTGCACTCCTAATGGCATATGGTTGCAAACTCCCAGACAATATAATAGCAGGAGAATACCTTTCACTCGAAGGTAAGAAGATGTCCACGAGCAAAAATTGGGTTATCTGGACATCAGAATTCTTGGAAAGGTTTGAAAGCGACATCCTAAGATATTATCTTACAATAAACGCTCCCTTGACAAGAGATACTGATTTCTCATGGGAAGACTTCCAAAGAAGGGTGAATGACGAACTAGCAGATATACTAGGTAACTTTCTACATCGTACATTCTCATTTACCAACAGGTTTTACAATAGTAGGATACCTGAAGCCAACCTAGAAGATGAAGACATCAAAATCATAGAGGATATAAAGAAGGCTAAAGAAGACATTGAAAATGCTATCGAAAGATTCAATTTCAGGGAAGGACTTGTAAAGATAATAGGCTTAGCAAAGAAGGGTAACAAATACTTCAACGACCAGGAGCCATGGAAGACCATCAAAGAAGACCCTGATAGGGCTGCTGCCTGTATATTCACTTGTAACCAATTAGCCAAGGCGATAGGCTCGTTCTTAAAACCATACATGCCCAGGAAATCCGCCAAGATACTAGAGATACTCAATTTAGAGGATGCTTCATGGGAGGACGCCACCACCCCAATAAAAGCCGGCCATGAAATCAGAAAAGCCAGACCATTATTTGCCAAGATCCAAGAAAAAGTCATAGAAGAGGAAAAGCGCAAACTCCACCAGAAAACAAAAACCCGGGAAAATGTTAGCATAGAGGATTTCGAAAAATTAGACCTCAGAGTAGGGAGGATATTAAAAGCTTCCAAAATAAAAGGCTCAGACAAACTATTAAAATTGAAAGTTGATTTAAATGATAAGAAAATCCAAGTAGTGGCTGGCATAGGATCAAAATATTCACCGAGTGAACTCCCAGGAAAAAAAGTTATAGTACTAGCCAATATAAGACCTACAAGATTATTCGGCACGAAATCTGAGGGCATGATACTCGCAACAGAAGAAAAAATGGGACTACTAACAGTAGAAGATGGTAAAATAGGTGAAAGAATAAAATAAACCCCCCAAAGATAAGTTTGTATCGTTGATGAAAATGGAGGAACCAGCCCTCATAGCAAAATCTGAAAAATTCCTAGAAAGTATAAAAATCCAGAAGATAAACCCAGACGATCTTATAGACCCCAAACGTTTCATCGAAACATACACCCATTTAAGATCCAATCTAAAAAAACTCCAAAAAATAAAAAAGAAGATGGAACTAAAAGGATTCAAAACACCATACCGTTCAATGGCGATATATGGCCCTCCACTAAAGGGGGAATTGAAAGCAGAGGACCTCCATGACATAAAAAGACAAACACGATATTTTAGGATGAAAGCTTCGCTTAAAAAGAACATCCTGGACAGGGTAAATTCTGCGATAGCATCCCATAGGATAGCATTAGGCCATCTAGAAGAACACGGCACTTTAACTTGTGAAATATGCAGAAAAACTTTCAGGCTTGGCGAATTATCAGAAGATGAATTTAAAGAATGTGAATGTGGCTCCAGCCTCCAAGTAAAATTCGAAGAGGGAAATATAAAACGCCTTGAAATAATACCATATCTTCCACTTTCAGGAGACTATATGGTCAAGATTTCCCAATTGACCCCATGGGCCAGGGAGTCCTTCAAAGAGATTATAAGACTCCTAAAGAATGAGAGAAGTGGAACCATAACCTCGGCGACCATGATCATTAAGGTCCAAGAATCCGGGCGCTGGGTCAGAAAAAAGATGACTATCGAAGACATCGACCACGTCGACTATGAAGAGAAATTAAAACAAGAATACGGACCCCATGCGAGGATAGAATTCATACAATTTCACCGCAGAAAATCCACAATAATCAATGATAGACACATTAGAACAGCGCTGGCACTAGGCTATTCCGGGTTTATCCAAGATTTTCTGGCTAAAATAGAAGATGAAATCCTTAAAAAAAGATTAAAAAAACCTCATATAATTAAAAGATATGATGAAATACATGAAGAGGCTGGGAAATATTCGCCACCATTTGTAAGAGAAGGCAAAGAGCTTGAAGAAATCCGAAAAAGAAGACTTGAAGACCTTCTTATCCAAGAAGGTCTGGCAGATGAAAATGGAAATCTGAAACCAGATCTTCAATCGGACCTAGAAATGAGAGAGAAAATAATGAATATTTTCTCAAGAATCCCCACAACCCTAATATTATGGGATATAGCACGTTATTATCTTACAACATCCCATGACAGGAGAAGTAAGTATGCAGGCCCATTCCCAGGTTTAGGCCCAGTTTTGGACCGTAAACAGGTTAAAGCATTCAACAAGATGGACAGTGAAGCTGTTAAACTCCTCAGAGAACATGGTGAGAAAATATTCTATATAAAAAATCTCCAAAAATTATTATTAAGAAAATTTGAGATAGAAGAAAAAATAAAAGGCTTACACATGAAAATTAATCCAAAGGCCTTTGGAGCCGCTCTAATCAACTTAGAATCTGGTATAGATGAGAAAACATGTGCTAGTATATTTTCTGTGACATTAGACGAGTTAAAAAGAGAAAAGGAGAATATAAAGGCTCTTAGAAAACCTGCAGACAAGGCTAGGCTCTTCATGGAAATGATTAAATAAAAAACGCCCTTAAAATTGCTACAAAATACGATGGATCCTACCTATTATTAAAATAAGAAGAAAGTGATCATATTGGCTAGAAAAATACATATAAACCAGCCATTAACCTCACGTAGAATAATAGAAGTCCTTGAAAAAAACCCTGACCTTGAAAAGATCACATGCCCACCCAGTCTATATGATAGAATTTCCCCAAAGTACCTCAAAGCCCTCAAAAAATTAGGAATAAAAGTAGAACCTAAAAGAAGGCGTAAATATGCTGAAAAGGACGTGAAAATGATCAGGAAACTTATAAGCGAAGGTAAAACCCCAAAAGAAATAGCAAGTATAACAAAGATACCCATCAAAACCATATACTACCTCAAAGGGGACATGAAACTCAAAAGGGGCCCAAAGCCCAAATATGATAAAATCACAAGAAGGCGCGTGCAGAAAATGGCAAAAAAGGGTATGCCCGCGAAAAAAATAGCTGAAAAATTTAATATACCCTTAAGGACAGTCTATTATATAATCAAAAAGGGGTGATCCCAGTTGCTACCAGTTGAATTTAACACTATCATAACAGTATCTATTATTTGTTTCACAGTGGCATTTTCATCAACCTATTTTGTAATGCCAAGATTAATAAAAAAGCTAAGGAATGCTAACATAGTCGGGAAAGACATCCACAAGATCTCTAAGCCAATGGTCGCTGAAATGGGTGGTATCGGAATACTATTCGGGTTTATAATAGGAATGTTCATAGCAATTTGCACATTCCCAAAACTCCACTATGAACTCATAGTAACCCTACTTGTTATTATACTAGTCGGCCTTGTGGGCATGGTAGACGACCTTGTAAGACTCTCATCAAAAGAAAAACTATTCCTCCTATTCTTGGCAGGACTCCCACTTATATGGGTAGCCCCTCCTAACGTAGGTATACTATATCTTATAAGTATGCCAATAGCAGTTTCCATCGCCTCAAACCTCACCAACATGCTAGCTGGTTTGAATGGGATCGAATCAGGACTAGGATCTATAGCCATGATATCACTCACAGCATCCTGTATAATAATGGGAAAATATGATGTTTCACTTATTACGATGACAATGTTAGGTTCTCTTTTGGCCTTTTTAATATACAATCGGTACCCTTCGCGTGTATTCCCAGGAGATGTTGGTACACTTATAATAGGGGCATGTATAGCTGCTGTGGCATTCATAGGACGTATAAAGAGCATAGCATTCATCGTATTATTACCGAATATAATAGATTCCATTTTAAAATTCTATAGCGCGGGTGTAATGGAGAGGCATCAACACACTCCTACAATGGTGACAGAAGATGGTAAACTTGTAGTCCCACCAGGAGGGTTCAATTCGCTTATAAGATGGATCCTTAGAAGGCCCATGAAGGAAAAACATGTTGTACTCATCGTATGGTTTATAGGAATATTATTCGGTTCCCTTGGGATACTATTAGCCTTTATATTACCCCTTGACCCGATATAGTAACCTACAAATATCCACAACAACTTTAGAAGCCTTAGAATCGTCTGAATCCCTAAATAATTCAATTGCACTTTTAAAATTCTCTAAAGCCTCTTCTTCGTTTCCTTTGATGAAATATATGACGCCTAGGAAAACATTCACAATCCCAAGTGACATCTTATCATCTCTTTTATCGAATATCTCCGCAGCCCGTTCAAAATAATTGAATGCATCATCATAATTCTTATCTTCGAATGAACGGCTTCCAAGGCTTAGGAGGATGGAAGCTTCACCCAATTCATCATTTATTGCCGTAGCTATATCCAGAGCCTCTTTTAATTCTTCAATGGTACCCCCAGGGGGTTCATATACTGATTCTAGACGTCCAAGTAGTGTTCTCAACTTTGGTAGTATCTTGTCAATATCAACTTCTAACTTTTCAGGTTCAGGAACCTTAGAGGTTTCCTCAAGTTTTTTATGCAATTCAGCCATTTCTATGGCTTCTTTCATCTTCTCGACTTCGCTTATCTTCTCTTTCATCTCGGCTTTGCGGGGTGATTTAATTGAAGAATAAACTTTGAATGCCTCCTTAAAATATTCAATAGCAATACCCATCTCTCTCTTATCTAGGTAAACATCACCCATAAAATCGAGTACAATAGCTTCAAGTTCTTTATCATCCAGTTCAACAGCTACTTTAAACGCTTTTTCAAGATATTCCATAGCATTTTCATGTTCACCCTTATCAAGGTAATATCCTGCTATTGATAACAAAATATCGAACTCTTCCTCCCATAATTCCCGGAGACGGTGGATATAATCCTCTAATGACCTTCTCCTTTCAAATAGGTCAAATAAACCCAATATTAATATCATTCTACTTTCCAACATGTAATCCCTTATCTGTTATGGTGTATTGGGCAGATTTTTTACCTGCTGAAGATTCTATCTTGATTTTTTCCCCATCTAAACATAATTTTAAATCAGCTAAATCCATCAAAGAAGTTTCAATCTGAGGTTCAACAGTCCCTGTTGTATGCACCACAACCCCCACACCCCTAGCTTCACTTATACGACTCTTATAAGCTTTAACAAGCCTTAACACTAAACTTGGAGGGTTAAATGCGAATATCATTGTAAGAGAGTCCAATATAGCCCTAAACTTGGATGATTTCCTAAATAATGAACGTGTACCCACACCAACTTTCACCATAAAATCAGTAAGATTTTGGACTGATGAAAACTTTAATGTCTCTGAATCTTCAACCTTAACACCAGCCAACCGGGTTAAAAGATCTATTATGTAAACATCACCATTTTGAATATATGGTCGCAGAAACCAATTAAATTCCATCATCCTCTGCTCAAGTTGCCTTGAACCATAATCAGCAACTATATACAAGCATGGTTCGCCACCTTCAAGGCCCGAATAAAGAAACTGATAGCAGAATATGGACTTACCTACTTTAGGGGGGCCATAAAGTAATATAAGATTCCCAGGTGCCACATCCTCAAGAAGATCATCCAAAACATTCGCTTCCTGGCCCTTCATGAATATCACACAAATTTAGTCAACTATTATACCCCTAGAGGTTATATCATAATGGGCTTTTACCTTACCACTTCCGATCATGGCCTCTATGGTGAGTTTCTCCCCATCAAGGTGAATTATATTATCTACTATGGCTTTTAACATGTTCTCGACCCTGGAAGAAGCTGAACCTTCAGTGTAAGTTACAATTGCTGTTCCTCCACTCTCTTTTATACGCATTATATAGACTGTGAGCACCCTTACAATCAAAACTTCGTCATTGAATGCCATGAGGGTTGTTAACGAATCAAGAACTGATCTGTAACGGGGCGAGTTTGATGTTATCTGGCGTATGGCCATTCCCAATTTTACCATGATATCTGTGGGATTATGTACAGATGATAAAAAATAGTTAGGTTTACTTTCAACTTCCACGCCTGCAATTGTTGATATGGCATCTATGAAATAAAAACTTTCATTTTCTATGTATTCAGAGAGGTTCCAACCGAAATTGGCTATATTTCTTTCAATGTCCTTCAGGCCATAATCTGTGCTGATATAAAGGCATGGTTCATTATTAAGAAGGCCCTCATATGCAAATTGATAAGAGAATACAGATTTCCCAACCTTTGGAGGACCGTAGACGAGTGTAACAGTGTTCTCTGCAAATGATCCGCTTCCTTCACTTACAAGTTCATCTAAACCGGGAATACCTGATGGGATCCTTATAATCAATTTAATCACCATAGAGTAATCCTAGGAGGGCGTCAAGGGCATCAGTGACTCCTTTCCCTTCTGTTACTATCGCTGGTATGATGGGGATGTCCTTGCCAAGTTTCATCTTTTCACGTATTTCTTCGGGTGAAAGTGCCCCTGGCAAGTCTTGTTTATTCGCGACTAAAACTTTTGGTATCGCCTCTGCTTTTGCCTTCCTTATCATTTCTTTGGCCCTTGCAAATGTTTGTGGGGCTGTTGAGTCAACGATTATAAAAGCACCAACTGATTCCCTGCCTAGAACATCTAATAGTAAGTCAAATCGTTCCTGGCCTGGTGTGCCGAATACATCAGCTATAAAACCTTTATATTCAAGATGTCCTATATCTAATGCTATCGTGGTTGGAAAAGCCGATAAAGCCTTCCTATCAACTGAAACAGACTTCTTTGATATTTTCTTCACGAAAGTCGATTTACCTGCATTGTATGGGCCGGTGACTAATATCTTCGGTATGTATACTTTAACTCCTCCTGGTTGCACCACAAAGAATAGTACCATAGTATCTGATGGTTTGGACCATGAAGAATGGGCTACCATGAAACCTTGGCCTATTATAACCCTTTCTTCTATTGTTTTGATCTCAACTACACAATCCATGGATTTTTTAAGATTTTGGATTAAATCGTGGTTATAATCCCATTTTGTGAAGAGATAAATTAGGCTAGTATTATATTTTTTGCCATGTGAATTCCATTTTTTTATGATGTTTATTGTCTCATTTTCTCCAAGATAATCTATCAGGGTTGAAAGGTTATTTATGATACCTATACCATCGGGCACGTCCTCTATAGCTTCTAGTATCACTTCTTCTATCTGTGAATAGTCCTCGATGGAATATTTGGCATCTGATGGTAATCCTATGAACGGTGAAGTTCCATCAACAAAGAAAGCTTGGGTATCTTTTAAGAATTTTTCAAGGTCCCAACCATAGGATTTGAACTCATATATTATCGTTTCAGGTTCGGCTACATTCGTGAATATGAAACCCTTATCTCCATCTCTTAATCTCCCATTTAGCATCTGATAGCCAAATGCTTCATAATCCACTCCAGGAACGGCGGAGAACATTAGAGAGGCGTTATCGATTATACCGCCACCGAGTATGTCGTCAAGTTTAGGGATGTAAGTCTTTTTCATCTTCACATCTCCTTGAGTATTTCTTCAACCTGACTTGCCCTAGTTTCCATTTCAACGAGTAAAAGACCCAATTGGGCGTTTGGTTCTGCGAGTGCCGTTAATATAGCCTTCTCACCCGCAGGTTTTAAGATTATTATACCCTTCTCGGTCCTTACGGTGATCTCATCCACCGCACCAGTGTTCATCTGGCTAGAAGCAGCTTCTGCAGCTCCCATGATAGTGGAACATAAAGCTGAGAAGATTCTCGCATCCACGTCTGGGGGTGTGCGTGCATTTATAAGAAGACCTTCCTTGGACACTATCCCTGATGCTCTTATCTGTCCAACTTGCATAAAACTCGAAAGAACATCATCTAATTTTTCTTTTTTTGTTTTAGTCATAGATCCACCCAACAAGAAATTTATTATCTACTTATATATAACCTCATATGTGAAATCCCCCACACACTGAGGGGTTCTATACTTACCCCATTCTGAAATATAATAAATTGTTTATAATCTTATCATACTAGTGGTTTTCGATTTTTTTATACCCATTTCACATCTGATGTTGTGAACATGTAATTGTATGAGAAGGCTGGATTATAAAAACCATTAGTCATATTCTCTGTTTTAAATGTTGAACAAATGTTTCTCCGCATGTAATAATTTATCCTGTCTCCTAAAGAATTTCTACAATCTTCTGGGATTTCCCTTTTTAGATGAGCATATACTATAAGCCTAATTTTATATTTTCCATAAGTTTCATTATATCCCTCTTTTATAGCCTCCATTTTAATTATCTGGACAGAAGACGGTTGTAAAAGGATATTCTTCCTTGTCGTATATTCATGATAAGCATCCCAGGAATAAAGTGCAAGTTCATCCATGTTAGCTCCTTGGATAGCACCATCCCTTGCAGCTGCAAGAGCAATATCCAATTCCAGATTATCAATTAAAAAATAGGATACCAGAAAAAGTGTTGGAATAATAAAACCCAAAATAAGAATATACTCCCCTGTTATCTGGCCTCTATCCATCCTACCTTTCCTCTGTTATCATTATAATAATCCTATGGTCCTTTTTAAAATTCTTAATCTTGTAAGTGAAGCCAGGTCTCAATATGATATTTCTGGGATTCCCATTATGATCAACTATCACACAAGGGTAAATTGAGGACATACCATACCTCCCATTAACCATGCCATACACTCCACTAGAGTTGACCCATAACTGATAACGTGAACCATGGATACTATCAGGGGCCGCGAAGATCACCTCATGTCCTGGGCCACCAGCCAATACAAGATTAACCTTACCAGCCAATTCGTCCATTAAAACCCTTAAATCAGTTAAAATTCTTTCCTCGTTAGCATAATCTATCCTATAGGAGGCCATACTCATCAAATATAATATTATAAAGGACAAGTAAAGGAATGAGATCAAGAAATCCGTTGTAAAAATTCCTCTTTCACATTCTATCATAGAACCACCCTCTAGTATGATAAAATTATAAAATGTTAATATAATTTTTCCTTATGATTTTATAATAGAGTCTCCTAGAATATATCATAGCGGGGAGTGAAAATGTATAAGATAGTATTATTTAGTGGAGGCCCTTACAGATTCGAGGAATTCGAAGAATATGTGGAGGATATTGGAGGTCTAGTGCTTAAAAAGGATCGTTTTAATGTGAGCAGAGGAGAATACTTCCTAGCAGAGGAAATTAAAGCTCTAACAATAATACCCGAAGAAGAAGAGGAACAACTAAAGACGATCGTAAATAGGATAAAAGGGTTCATCCAAGAATTACCATTTGACGAGAACAAAAAAAGGAAAATACTACTATGCATACTCCTACATGACTCATTGACTAGGAACCCCCAATGGATGGAAAAAGAGGAAATAGAAGAAAAACTAGTATGCCCTTGTGAAATTAAATTTTGTGAAAATTCGCCAGAATGCTTCATTGACTTGCCAGAGGTCCTAGATGCAATGGTGGAAATGGAACTATTAGAAAAGAGAGATAATAAAGGCACAGCCGAATATAGGATAATCATCTAAAGTTCAATAGGGGAGGCCTGATAAAAGTTGAACACAAATTCATTGATAATAGTTGGGATAATACTCATAATCCTTGGTATTTTCCTAGTATTCGCTGGTAGCATCATAAGCATATTTAAGACAAAGGAAGGTGCAGAGGTTAAAACAGGTGGAGTTATAATGATAGGACCCATCCCCATAATATTCGGAAGTGACAGGGGGATGGCTATCATAGGCTTCCTAATGGCCATAATCTTAATGATAGTGGCTTACATACTATTTTATAGGAGTATAATTTAACATTAGGGGGTTTTTATGAAGGGGAAGGTGTTTTTTATTGGTGGAGGGCCTGGAGATCCAGAACTTTTAACTTTAAAGGCTGTTAAGATAATTAAAAATTCTGATATTATAATATATGCAGGTTCCCTTGTGAACAAGAAGATTCTAGATTTTGCGCCTGATTCTAGTGAGATCTATGATAGCTCATCTATGACATTAGATGAGATAATAGATATCATGGTGGATGGTGCTGCTTCTGGGAAGATTATTGCCAGGATACATACTGGTGACCCTTCAATTTATGGGGCTATAATGGAGCAGATGAGGGAACTTAAAAAGAGAAGAATTCCCTTCGAGATTATACCAGGGGTGAGTTCACTTTTCGCTGCTGCAGCCGCTTTAAAAACAGAATTAACTGTGCCCGGGGTTTCTCAGACTGTTATAATCACAAGACCTTCTGGTAGGACGCCAGTACCCCCCAAAGAGGATCTAGGAGGTCTTGCAAGTCATAATTCTACTATGTGTATATTCCTTGGGGTTCATAAAATTGAGGAAGTTGTTAAAAGTTTAAGAGAACATTATAGGGATGATACACCAGTAGCAGTGGTTAAAAGGGCTTCATGGGATGATGAGGAGATAATAAGGGGTAAACTCTCTGATATAAAAGATAAAGTAAAGAAAAGTAATATTCAGAAGACCGCTATCATCATAGTAGGTGATGTTCTCGAACCTGGAGATTTTGAAACTTCGAAACTATATGATCCTACCTTCAGCCATGGATATCGTATAGCCTAGATTATTATAAGTTCAAGGTGTTCCATCTTCCCACAATTTCGAAATCTAGATGTGAGTTCTTTTATTTTTTCGGCTTCACCTTCTAGGATGAAGATTTCAAGGCAATTCTTGTTTTTCAAGTGACTGTGGATCTGTGTATTTATGATGCTCTCATAGTCATGTTTGATCTCGTTAACCTTATCTTCAACTTCCCTTTTGTGTATTAAGAAAAGCACGCCATTAACTTCGCCTTTTATATCCATTTGTTTCCTTTTCTCATCTATTAACATCCTAGCGGCTGTTCTTATAATATCTGAGCGGCTTGAAAATCCCATCTCATCCTTCAAGGCGTCTATTTCCTCTAGGAGTTTTTCGTTTATCGAAATGCTGATCACGCTCATAACCAAAATTATTTTAATAAACCTTTAAAAAAATTATCATAAAAATTATTAAACTATTTTTGTATTATTAATAAATTTTTTAAGGGTGAAACCAATAAAAGTCTAGCGATGAAAAAAACCAGAATATCCATCCTACTGATAATTGCCATCATAATATGCGCCTTATTATATACAACAAGTAGAACGGAAGAAACAAGCTCCGAAGAAAAAATAGTCGTGGCAGCCTCAATAATGCCCCAAAAAGAATTCATAGAAGCAGTAGGCGGAGACAAAGTAGAAGTTATAGTAATGGTACCTCCAAGAGCAGACCCACACACATACGAACCCCAACCAGGCCAATTAAGAGAATTATCAAAGGCAAAAATCTACTTCCAAATAGGCTCAGGTATAGAATTCGAAAAAACATGGATGACAAGACTAAAAGAACTAAACCCAAACATGAAGATAGTAAATTGCTCAAAGGGCATAAAACTCATGAAAGAAGACCCACACGTATGGACATCACCACGAAACGCCATCATAATAGTCGAAAACATTTACAAAGCCCTCATAGAGGAAGACCCAAACCACAAAGACTATTATGCCAAAAACAAGGACAAATACATCTCAAAGCTCAAAAAATTAGATGAACAATTCAACCAAACCCTCAAAGAAAAACAAAAAATAATATTAGTATACCATCCCGCCTGGACCTACCTCTGCAAAGACTACAACATAAAACAGATAACAATAGAAAAAGAAGGCAAAGAACCACCACCTCAAACACTCACAAAAATCATACAAGAAGCCAAAAAAAACAATATAAAAATCATGATAGTATCACCACAATCCAACAAACAAAGCGCCCAAACCATAGCAGATGAAATAGGCGCAGAAATAGTCATCATAGACCCACTCGCAGAAAACTACATAGAAAACATGCAAAAAATGCTACAAACCCTCAAAAGTATCAATGGATGGTAGAATGGACAAAGCAGTCAAAATTAAAAAACTATACTACAAAATAGATAACAAGACAATATTAGAAAATATAAACCTTGAAATTTACAAAAACGAATTCCTAGCTATCATAGGCCCTAACGGCGGCGGTAAAACAACCCTACTAAAGATGATTATAGGCCTCCTAAAACCAACCAGCGGAAAAATCAGGGTATTCGGCCTTAAACCCGAAGAAGCAAGGGAAAAAATAGGCTATCTCCCACAAAGACGCCACTTTGACATGGATTTCCCAATAAATGTCTTTGAAACAGTGCTCATGGGATGCTACCACGCCCCACTCAAAAATTACACCCAAGAAGACAGAGAAAAAGTGGAAAAATGGCTTGAAAAGTTGGATATAATCCATCTAAAGGATGAAAGATTAGACAATCTCTCAGGGGGGCAATTGCAGCGGGTATTCCTTGCAAGAGCCCTTGTAAGAGAGGGCGAACTCCTACTATTAGATGAGCCAACAAGTAGTGTGGATCCTCTATTCCAAGAAAGATTCTACGAGTTACTAGATGAACTTAAACAGAAAATGGCTATTGTAATGGTATCTCATGATATAGGGATGGTCGCAACCCATGTCGACAGAATCGCATGCTTAAACCAAAGATTATTCGCCCACGGACCCCCAAGAGAGGCCTTAGAATCTATTGAAGATGTCTATAAGTGTCCAGTAGAACTAATAGCCCATGGGATACCCCACAGAGTTTTGAGAAAACATTAAAGTGACAATTATGCTAGGTCTTGAATACCAGTTCATGCAAAACGCCTTCATGGCAGCAATACTCGTTAGCATAGCCTGTGGGGTGGTTGGCACCTATATCGTGATTAAAAGGATAGTATCCTTAAGTGGGGGTATATCCCACGCAGCATTTGGTGGTATTGGCCTCGGTTATTTCCTCGGCATAAACCCAGTAATCACAGCAATACCATTTAGTGTCATGGCAGCTTTCCTCATAGGAGTCACCACTAGAAAAGTTAAAATTAGTGAAGATACTGCTATTGGGATACTATGGTCAGTTGGAATGTCCCTTGGTGTAATATTTATAAGTTTGACCCCTGGTTATGCCAGCGACCTATTCAATTATCTTTTTGGTAACATACTAACGGTTACCAGGAAAGATATTTGGATGATGTTAGTATTGGACTTGATTATAATATCAAATGTGCTTTTATTTAATAGGGAATTCACTGCCATATCCTTTGATGAGGAATTTTCACAAGTTATAGGGGTTCCGGTAAACTTTTTCTATCTTTTACTATTAATGCTCGTAGCTTTAAGTGTGGTGATCCTTATAAAAGTGGTTGGTATAATCCTCGTGATAGCACTACTCACAATCCCAGCCGTAATCGCAAGACAGTTCACTTTCAAAATCCCTCAGATGATGATCCTATCATCCATAATCGGGATAACATTCACACTAACAGGATTATGGCTTTCATACATCCTCGATGTATCCTCCGGGGCCACGATAGTGATAATATTAGCAATATTTTTCATCATCACCTATATTTTAAGATAATAGAATAAGCATGTAAATGGAATATTGATCCTCTCCATGCAAAATATGCTCCTTTTAGAGTTCTATTATCCCATCCATTGTACCTACTATTACCCTGTCAACACCCCTAGAAAATATACCGTTCTCTAAGACTCCTGGGATATTGTTTATCTCATATTCCAATTTTGATGGATTGTCAATAGACCCAAAATCCGCATCAATAATGAAATTCCCATTATCAGTGATCAAAGGCCCATTTTTTGCATCAGACATTCTAATTTTGACCTTGGCTCCCATGGAATTTAATTCTTCACATACAAGACGAAAGGATGCTGGTATAACCTCTACTGGTACTGGCCTTTCGAGCTTATCTTTAAGTTTAGAATCATCCACTATAACAATAAATTCACTTGCCGAATAGTCTATTATCTTTTCCTTTGTATGGGCTGCTCCACCACCCTTAAGGAGGTTAAGGTCCTTGTCAACTTCATCAGCCCCGTCAACAGCAACATCGACATCATGTTGTGTTATACTAGTAATGGGGATATCCCAATCCCTTGCAAGGAATAATGATTGATAAGAAGTGGGCACTGCCAATATATCCAATTCTTCCTTTTGTATGCGCATACCAACTCTTTCTATGAAATATCGTGCCGTGGAGCCTGTGCCGAGGCCGACAACTTGCCCGTCTTTTATCTCTTCGGCGACTTTATATGCGACCATTTTTTTCAAATTCATTAAAATCTCCCCTACTACTTCTTGGAAATGATTTCAAGGAGAACTTTGTTTAATTTGTAGCCTTTTTTGCATTCATCGACCTTGCCAAAATTTTTCAGGATCTTACATTTATCCGAGGCTTTTATACCCTCCGGGAAGCATAAACTCCTCATATCACATTTTTCATCACATTCAGGGGTTTCAAATAATATTACAGACCCCTCAAAGGCCTTTTTAGCACCTATTAATGCTTTTATCTTAGCTTTCTCAATCTCAACAACCTTTACTTTTCTGTTTTCATGTATTGGACAAGTATGCTCAATATCTTTCACTTCTTTTATCCTGTAGATTCTGCCCGTTTCGAGGGGGTCGATACACACGGATTTATATCTACAATCTTCACAAGCCTTTGCAGGTTCATAATACATGAAGTTTAATCCTTTTTTTGCAAGTTTTTCCCCTATTAGTGTTATCAATTATATCACTTCCGTTTTTTTCGCGAGTTTCTCAGCCGCCTCCCTTGTAAGCCCTCTATCCCCTAGGATAGTATATCTTTCCTTGCGGATGGTATGGGCTTTTGTAAGGGCCTCTATTATATACTCTGGTTCTATGCCGAGTTCATAGGCTGTTGTAGGTGCGTGCATTTTTTTGAGAGCGTCTTTTATGAACCTCCAGTCCCCCCCATGGAGGTGCATCATCATTATTGTGCCAACACCACATTGTTCACCATGCAATGCCGGTTTAGGGGCTATATTGTCAAGTGCATGACTAAATTTATGCTCGGAGCCGCTTGCAGGTCTGCTGCTACCTGCTATACTTATAGCTATACCACTACTTATAAGAGATTTGACAACAAGGCGCGCACTCCTTTCAAGACCCTCTTTTATAGCATCAGCAGATTTGATGATCATCTTAGCTGTCATAAGTGAAAGTGCCGCTGCGGATTCACTATACCTTTCATTAAGGAGTCTATGTGCAAGTTTCCAGTCTAATATGGCTGTATAATTAGATACTATGTCAGCACAACCCGAGGCAAGGAGCCTAAATGGTGCTTTAATTATTATATCAGTATCTGCTATGATCCCAATGGGTGAAGTTGCCTTCATGGAAACCGATCCTCTTTCACCGTCGCGAATCGAGGCTCTGGGGGATGCTATACCATCATGTGAAGCTGCGGTGGGTACACTTATGAAGGACAAACCTGCAAGGGTTGCTGCCATCTTGGCAACATCTATAACTTTACCACCACCTACACCTAATACAAGAGAGATATCATCGAGGTTTTCCTTGACCATCATAACAGATTCCATGGAAGCCTCTCTCACCTTCATATACTCGGCTTCGAAATCCTCAGCTTTAAGACTACCTATAACATCCTTACCAGCTATCTTAAAAGTCTTATAGCCTGTGACAACCATCACCTTACCTTTAAATCTGAGATCTTTACATATAATCCCTGTATTTTTTATCACACCAGGACCTGTGTGTATCTCCCTTGGCAACTCTATCTTCCTAGGATTCATCTCCATCACAAACAACAGCTTTAAGTAGTGAGATAAAATAATCTTTCACCATTGAAAATCTTTATTTACTGATAAAAATATTTTTGGAGAAAAAAATATAGGATTTCCTAGGACTCCCCATATTAATCCCATTAGAATGGTGGATGAAAATGATAGATTTCAGTGAATGGTTCCATAATATCCTGGAAGAAGCAGAAATAATCGACTCAAGATATCCCATCAAAGGTATGAATGTATGGTTACCCTATGGTTTCCAGTTACGAAAGCACACCTTGGAAATCCTCCGAAACATCCTAGACCGGGATCACCAGGAAACCCTATTCCCACTTTTAATACCTGAGGATCAACTTGAAAAAGAATCAATCCATGTAAAAGGTTTCGAGGATGAAGTCTACTGGATAACACACGGAGGACTTACAAGGTTAAACAAGAAATTAGCCCTAAGACCCACCAGTGAAACAGCAATGTACCCAATGTTTTCGTTATGGATAAGATCCCACACAGACCTCCCATTGAAAATCTACCAGATAGTTAACACTTTCAGGTATGAGACAAAACACACAAGGCCACTTATACGTGTAAGGGAAATCACAACATTCAAAGAAGCCCACACAGTACATGAAACAATGGAAGAAGCCGAAGAGCAAGTCCAAGAGGCCATCAGACTCTACAAGGAGTTCTTCGACACCCTAGCAATACCATATATTATAACAAAAAGACCACCATGGGACAAATTCCCAGGATCTGATTATACAATAGCATTTGACACACTACTACCAGATGGTAAAACATTACAAATAGCAACTGTACACAACCTCGGCCAAACCTTCTCCAAAACCTTTAATATAAAATTTGAAACACCCACAGGCGAACACGAATACGCATACCAAACTTGTTACGGATTATCTGACAGGATCATAGCATCTATAATAGCCGTTCATGGAGACGAATCAGGCCTGCGCCTACCACCAGAAGTCGCACCATACCAGATAATTATAGTACCAATAATCTTCAAAGAGGAAGCAGAAGAGGTTATGAAAGCTTGTGAAAAAATTAAAAACAGATTAGAAAATGCTGGTTTCCGAGTGAAACTAGATGATAGGGATATAAGGGCTGGGAGAAAATATTATGAATGGGAGATGAAAGGAGCGCCACTTCGAATAGAAATCGGACCAAGAGACCTTAAAAAGAACATGATAGTGGTGGCAAGGCGGGACACCAAAGAAAAAATTGAAATAAAAACAGAAGACCTAGAAGAAGAAATAGATAAAATACTCCATGATATTACGAGGAGGTTAGGAGAAGAAGCATGGGCAAAAATGCAAAATAATATAAGAACAGCCACCAACCTCAAAGAAGCGAAAAAAATAATAAATGAAAAGAAAGGTATAATCTCATTCCCTTGGTGTGGAGATGAAAAATGCGGGAAAAATATAGAAGAAGAAATAAGAGTAGACATACTCGGAATAACCAAAGCTGAAAAGAAAAGTTCTTGTATAAATTGTGGAAAAGAGGCCGACCATAAAGCTTTCCTAGCTAAAACATACTAATGGAGAGTATAACATGAACTTGAGGGCTCTGATCCTAATCGGTCTTATAATAGTCTTTGCAGGAAGCCTAGGATTCCTCTGTTACCTCCAACAAGGGGGTATAACCCTCAAGGAAGCATACGATGAAGGAAACATTAACATAACCCAGATAACCCCAGCGGGTACAATCCCACATCAAGTACTTATTTCCACCAATAGTGAAAAACCGGTAAAAGTGGAAAAAGGGACAATTTTGACCAACCCAGGATCAGAAGATCTTGTAATCGCAAGAGACGAAATAATACCCCCAAAGGGTAACAGTACAATACCAGCCTATTGCATAGAACCAGAACAAAGCGCCATAAAAGGAAGCCGCTTAAACGTGTCAGATAAAGCCCCAAAGATGATACAAGAAGTCATAGAATCATCAAACCCGGAAAATCCCTCAGAAGCGTTTAACACTCAATTAAAAATCTGGTTACTGGCAAGAGGATCCAACTTTGACATATACAGTGGAGAAGTCTATTACACAGTAAGGGCAAACAACATGTATTTCTATCAATTCAGGGAAAACCTCTCATTTACAAAAGCAGAGCTCATGGCAAAATTCAACCTCACCGAAGAACAGATAAATTCCATAAACATAAACAGCACAATCCTTTCACATGGCAAAAACTGGCTGGACAAGATCATGGAATTCCTCGGACTAAAATAAAAACTAGAAAGGGACCAAAAACATGAAAATTTATGGAATCATCCCTGTCTCACCATTCGCACATGCAAAGACAAGACTCTCACCAACACTATCACCATCAGAAAGAAAAAACCTCCTAAAAGTAATGCTAAAAGACGTTACAAAAAGTCTGAAAAAAAATGTAGATGAAGTACTTGTCATAAGCGCCGACAAAGAAGTTCTCCACTTCGCCAATGAACTAAAAGTACAAACATTCAAAGAAAAAGGCCAAACAGACCTCAACGGAGCCCTGGAACAAGCAATCAAATGGTGCGAATCTAAATGCGATAAAGTCATGATAGTACCCTCAGACGTGCCACTAATCGGTAAAGCCAACCTAGAAGGCTTAATAAAAGACGCCGAAAAATATGACATGATAATAGCCCCTTCCAAGGGTGGTGGAACAAACGCCCTCCTATTCCCCCCAGGGACTATAAAATTGCGCTTCGGAGACTGCAGCTTCTTCGAACATATGAAAGAGGCCAAAAAACTAAAACTTTCCATCAAAATCCATGATTCATTCTACCTATCCCTAGATGTTAACACAGCAGAAGACCTCGGCGAAATAATACTCCATGGAAAAAACACTTACACAAAATCTTACTTGGAAGACCTTAAATTAAAGGTGAAACCATCCCGAGGCGCTGAAAGGCTCCAAATAGAAAAAGAATCCAAAGGGTAATTTTATGATCGCATTAACAATCGCAGGATTCGACCCATCCGCTGGTGCAGGCGTTCTAAACGATGTTAAAACATTTTCAGCCTTCAAAGTTTACGGAGCGGCCGCCATAACAGCCCTAACAGCCCAAAATCCAAATAGAGTTGCTGACATACACCCCATACCTCCAAGTTTCATAGAAGAACAAATAGACCTAATCATGGAATATCTACCCATAGAATACGCGAAAACAGGAATGCTATATTCGGAGGATATCATAAAAACAGTTGCCAATAAAATACGAGAATACAAGCTCAAAACAGTCACAGACCCCGTGATGATAGCAGAATCAGGCTCACCACTAGCAACAAAAGGAATGATAAAAGCCTTTAAAAAACACCTACTCAAAGAATCCATACTAGTAACACCCAACTTACAAGAAGCCGAAGCACTATCCAATACAAAAATAAAAACAATTAAAGACGCTGAACGAGCCGCTGAAAAAATAGGCAAAAAATGCAATGTAATAATCACAGGAGGCCACCTAGAGGGCAAAAACATATTCTACGATGGTAAAATCAAAATATTCGAAGAAAAGTTAATCAAGAGCAGGAACACCCATGGAAGCGGGTGCTCATTTTCAGCAGCTATAGTTGCCTACTTAACAAGAGGCTATAATCTAGAAGAGAGTGTAAAAATGGCTACAAGATTTGTAAAGGAAGCCATACGCCATGGCAAGTGGGGGACACTCAACCAATTCTGGAAACTATAAAAGTTCACTTCTTAAATCAATAGTATCCTCAAGATCTGGGCCAGTGGATATTATAGTCACCGGAACTCCTGTAGCATCCTCTATCTCCTCAATGAACCTTTTAGCATCACCTGAGAGCTTAGAATATTCACGAACCCTTTCACATCTCGGATATAAACGATCAACACAAGTAACCGCTATCTGCGTTGTACCATTTATCATGCATGATTCCCTTGCCATGTCCATGTCAAAAAGGCCTATCCTCCTCCTCCTACCAGTAACAGTACCATACTCTTCCAAGCCCATCTTCTCGGCTTCTTCCTGGCTTATCTCCGTGGGAAACGGTCCTTTACCCACTCTAGTAGCATATGCTTTGAATACTGTTATAACTTCGTCTACACGTGTTGGTCCGACACCTACATCAGCTGCGGCTGTGCTTGCAGTGGTATCTTTACTAGTGACATAGGGGTAGGTTCCATAATAGAGTGAGAGGCCAAAGCCTTGTGAACCTTCAATGAAAACATCACCACCTTCGTCAAGTGTCTTGTTTATTTCGAGGGGGACATCAGTCAAATATTCTTCTAATTCGGGTATTTCCTTTGCAAGTTTGGCTGTTCTCATGACCCTTTCTGCATTTGCAGGACCGCAACCTGTACCTGTACTTCCTATCTTCTTTGACAAGTAATCGGATGATCTGTCCTGGATTTTATGTTTTTCTTCGATGATGGCACATCTATAATCTATAAATGTTCTTCCTCGGACGTCATATTTGCTCAGATTTTCCATTTCAGAAAGGAAAACTTCAGGATCTATTAATACACCAGCTCCAATTAGCAATTTAGCATCTCTATGCACAAAGCCGGATGGTGTAAGTCTTAAGGCGTACTTTTCGCCTTTGAATTCTACTGAGTGCCCTGCGTTGGGTCCTACACCAGCCCTGGCGATTATGGATGGCTTATCATGGTAACAAAGGTATGTTATACATTTTCCTTTACCTTCGTCACCCCATCCGCCACCTACTAGCACAGTACATGTCATATTTATGATCTCCCGATTTAGTTTTATTCTGCCTCTCTTATATAAGGGGGATAATTAATAAAAATTTTTTCATCATCCTATGATATTGAGAATATAATCTCTTGGCGGCGGATTAGAACAAGGAAAAAGTTTATTCAAAAAAATAGAATCTAAGAAAAATAAAAAGGCTGTTAAACTTTTAGTGTTGTCTTGTATATGGCCGCACTTTCATCTCCACCTGAGAAGGGATCCTCGAATATCATTAGATCAACTTTTGCTGGTGTACCTGCATCTATGTATGAGTATGTGCTAAATTTAATAGCTTGACCTGACTTTGCATTGTTAATGTTCCATGCGAGTGGGTCAGTTTGTATGACATTGCCTTCTGCATCATACCATTTAAGCACGATTTCGAGATAATCGAAATCCCTTGATGGTGTTATTTTACCTTTTATGGTGTAGAAACCGTAACCTTCGGGGATTATTTCAAGATCTTCTACTTTTAGGTCGCCTCCGGATGAAGTACCTGTGTTTGATGTGCTGGTACATCCACACATAGCTACTGCAAGCACCACTAATAATATGGGTATGATTGCCCTCATTTCCTTTTCACCTCCTTATAATAGCCAGAATACCGCTTATACCTAAGAATATTGTCCCCGGGATTGCGAACGCTGATATGCTTATCAAGAGCCATATAGCACTTACAATCAAGATTATACCACCGTTTCTTGGGTTTTCACGCACATAAACGGCCCCTATTATACCAAGGATAGATGCCATTACTGCGCTTATACCAAGATATAGTGCCTCCGATGCGAACACTGAAAAAAAGATTGCAAAAAGTCCGCCAAGGAGACCGAAGATGCTCCCAATTATCCCGAGCACCATTTCAAGTATCCTAGAAGTTTGCACTTCTTCAACCAATTTTATCACCCTCCACAATATCCATTATGTTGTACATACAAAATGTTGAAATATCTAATATATAAATATAACTATTATTAGATAAGAAAATTAACATAAATAAAATGTAATCATTCTAATAATATTAATAATAGCCCATATAAAAGTAAGATGTAAGCATGAGAATTATGGTATTTAACAATCAATATACGAAATAAACTCCATTAGATATTCACTTAAAAAACTGAGAATAATAAAAAATGTTATAATATATATCCCAGCTATAAGAATATAAAAAAAGGAGATGATATTTCTAGAGAGGATACAATGGATATATTAGCTCATATATTCATACCCCTTACAATAATATATTCCCTAAAAAAGAAACTTAACCCATACTATACTTTTATCCTAGCTTTCTTCGGCCTACTCCCAGACCTAGACAAAGTTATAGGATTGCCCGGTGTCCTACATTCCATCATCACGTTAACAATTATTATATTACCCCTTTTTATAATCGAAAAAATCTTAAAAAATTCCTGGGCTTATACAAGTATAATAGCCCTCTTTATATTCTCCCACCTTCTACTAGACCTTCTAGACACCTCCCCCATATTCCCGTTCTATCCATTCACCAATATTGGCCTAATAATAGAATTCCCCTTAAGAATATCATTTAATAGTCCCAGTTTCTCATTCATGGGCCCGCTCATACAAGTAACCTACACCAGACTCGAAACGGGTTTTAACACATACAATGGGATCATATCAGGTTTTGGGATAGCCTCAGCGCTCCTTTTCATCACACTATTTATAATAACAAAAAAAAGTGAAAACGAACGCACAATACCATGACAAGAGATCGATCCTACAATGTAGTGTGAAAATTTCCCACCCAAATTGTATAATAGGAGTACCCTCAAATATCACTAATATGATATTCATTGTTGGTGGCGCAGGTTACATCGGATCCCATGTTAACAAATTTCTATCAAACAAAGGATATGAAACACTAATACTTGACAATTTGAGTAAGGGACATGAAGAATTTGTTAAATGGGGGAAATTCATAAAAGGAGACCTTAAAAATAAAAGATTGCTCGATAAGATTTTCAAAGAATATGATATAAGCGCAGTGATGCACTTCGCAGCCCTCACCGATGTAAGAGATTCCATCAAAGACCCAGGATCCTATTACAAAAACAATGTCAAGGATACATTGAATCTACTAGATGCCATGCAGAAGAATAATATTAACAAATTCATCTTCTCATCAACCTGTGCAGTTTATGGAGATCCCATGGAAACTCCAATAACCGAAAACCACCCATGCAATCCCATAAGCCCTTATGGCCGCTCCAAGCTCATGATAGAAAACATCCTAGAAGATTATAGTAACGCATATGATTTCAATTACGTCTCACTAAGATACTTCAATGCCGCCGGTGCAGACCCCCAAACCGAAATAGGGGAATGGCACGAACCAGAAACTCACCTAATACCAATAATATTAGATGTTGCAATCGGTAAAAGGGAAAATGTCCAAATCTTCGGCACAGATTACCCAACACCGGACGGCACATGTATAAGAGATTACATCCATGTAATGGACCTTGCAGATGCACATTACAAGGCCCTCAGATTCCTAGAAAAGGATAAAAGTGAAATCTTCAACCTAGGCAATGGTGACGGATTCTCAGTAAAAGAGATTATAGAAACTTGCAGGGAAGTCACAGGAGAAGAAATAAGCACAATAAAATCGGATAGAAGACCAGGAGACCCCCCAATATTGATCGGAAGTTCAGAAAAGGCCAGAAAGATCCTCAAATGGAAGCCAGAATTCACTGACATAAAAAATATAATCAAAACAGCATGGAAATGGCACCAGAAACTTAACAAAGAAATTATTTAGCCTTCAATGTTAACAGGAGCCCTACCACCAAAAGTAAGATGAAAAATAAAAATGAGACAACCATAAGAACCCGGAAAGATCCATTATTAACTATAGATTCCCCTCCAAGATATACATTAACAAGAAGAACTATTAAACCCATGCCAATAAGTTGACCTAACACCCTAAATGTTACAAGAGTCGCCGATGCCACTCCCCAAAATCTTTTTTCCACAGACCCCATGATAAGTTTACTATTCGGGATCGAAAAGAATGCAAAACCCACACCCATAAAAACCAAACCAATGACAATCCAATAAAGAAAACTTGAAAATGAAAAAATAAGCATAGCCAAAATTATTACAAGCAAACCTATCGCGGCAATTATCCTCGGACTCATTCTATCTGAAAATTTCCCAGCCACAGGGGACACCAATGCTATGAGAAAGGCCTGTATTGAGAGTATAACACCAGTCCTCCAAGGACCCAAACCATGAAAATATTGAAGATACAAACTCAAAAGGAAAACCACAGGATACCCCGCGAAATAGCTTATAAAAGTTGTGAGACCATTCCATGTGAAATTCCTATTCCCCAACAATTCTAAGTCAAATAATGGACTATTACATCCACACTCATACTTATAGAGAAAGTATGACAGCAAAATTCCCACAACAAAAAGTGAAAAACCATAAAAGAAAATGATTGATGAAAAACCCACCAAAACAAAAATCAGAGAAAGAGCCATTAAAAAAGCGCCTAGAAAATCAAATTCTTCACTTTCAGCCTCTCTACATTCAAATCTTATCCTACCAGTGGCATAAGTGCACAGAACACCCAATGGCACGTTAAAATAGAAAATACTCCTCCAACCAAAATATTGCGTCAAAAAACCTCCAAGGGTAGGGCCGAAAAATAATCCAAAATATGTTCCAGTGGCAGCCCATCCAAGAGCATAACCCCTATCAACTGGTGGGAAAACAGAATATATAATAGCTGAAATATTACTAAAAATCATAGCCCCCCCAACACCTTGAATAACCCTAAGAAATAGAAGCATTTCCGGAGAAACAGAAAATCCAGCGAATATGGAAGAAACCGTGAAAATTATAATACCAAACTGGAATACCCTCCTCCTACCATAAATATCAGCAAGACGGCCCATAGGGATAAGTAGAACACCCACAGTAAGTAAATAGATAGTAGGCACCCATGCAAGTATAAAAGGATCCATCCCAAGATCAGAACCCAAAGTTGGAAGGGCCACATTTATGGATGAAGCCACAAAAGGTGTTAAAAAAGATGCCAATATAGCCATGATAAGAGCATATGACCGAATATCCTCGACAATCCTCATATAAGGTAACTTCTATAAAAGCTATTATATGAAATTTGATGAAACTCATAACATGAAAACCCTAGTAACAGGGGACGTCACCATAGATTGGATACAATGGCCCATAAAATCCCATGAAATAGTTGATTATAGTGAAAACTGGAAAACACATCTAGGATTCCACAGAAAAGCTCTAGAAGGAGGGGCGCTCCTACTTGCTAAAATGCTGAAAGAACTGGTTCCAGGAGTTGAACACCCCCAGATATTGAGCAAACCTGAAAATACTAGTCCTGAAGAGTTCATACATTCATTCGCCGACCTAGAATTATACAATGGGAAATATCTCATAAAAAGTTTCCTGGGATACACAGGACCCGAAGAAGGACTCCCAAAATTGCCATTCAAATTTAAAGACAAAAAAGCAGATATTATAGTGATAGATGATGCCGGCAACGGCTTCAGAGAACTAGAAGATAAATGGCCATCATCAATAATCGAAGACAAGCCACTAATCATCCTCAAAATGTCAGCACCACTTTTTGAAGGCAAACTATGGCACCACCTCCAAGAAAACCACCAAGAAAATCTCGTAGTCATAATCACAGTAGATGATCTCAGAGAAATGGGTGCCAATATAAGCCGAAGGCTTTCATGGGAACGCACAGCAGAAGACTTCATCTGGCAAATACACAATAATCCACTACTAGCACAGCTTAAAGAATTGAAACACCTTATAGTAAGAATAAACCTAGAAGGTGCCATATACTACAAGGCCGGCTCTAAGTCCAAACTTTTCTACCATCCACAATTATTCGAGGGTAACCTCAACGAACAATCTCCAGGTAAAATGCAAGGCCATGGATGCGCATTTACAGCAGCTTTCACAGCAACTCTACAAAAGGGGTTAGGAATCGAAAAGGGTATAATAGAGGGTATAAAAGCCTCCCAGAGATTACTGGATGAAGGTTTCGGTTCAAAACCGGATTATCCCACCAAAAAAATATTCCATAATGGTGAGGAAGCCAACATAGGCAAGGTAGAAATACCACCACTTAAGAGATTAGAAGGGTGGACCATAGCCACTTCACCCCCACACTTCGACATAAAATCAGTATCAGAGCATATAGTCATAGAAGGTTACAAGGGAAAAAGATATCCCTTGCCAATAGCACATTTCGGGAAGCTCATAACTGCTGATAGAACAGAGATAGAAGGATACCAGAGTATAAGAAATATAATGATAGAATACCTTAAAAATGAAAGAGTTGAAAGACCACTTTCTATAGGAGTGTTCGGGCCTCCAGGAGCCGGTAAATCATTCGCAGTATCCCAACTAGCCGCGAGCGTGGATCCGAAGAAAATAAAGACGCTCAATTTCAACATTTCACAATTTAGGGAAGAAAATGATCTTATAGACGCCTTCCATCAGATAAGAGACGCTGTATTAAAGGGTAAGGTACCGCAGGCTTTCTTCGACGAATTCGATTCCCCATATAACGGTAAAAAACTCGGATGGATAAAATATTTCTTAGCCCCAATGCAGGATGGAGAGTTCAGAGAAGGAGACACTACACACCCCCTGGGAAAATCAATACTAATATTCGCTGGGGGTACAAGCAATACCTTCGAAGAATTCGAATCCCAAGACAAGAAACTCCTAAAAGAAGCTAAAGTCCGAGATTTCATAAGTAGACTCCGAGGTTATGTGAACATCATCGGTCCAGATCCCGTGGATAAAAAAGACAGATTCTATATATTGAGAAGAGCCATATTATTAAGATCATTATTTGAAAGGAAAACCCCCCACCTTCTTGACAGCAGAGGCAAGCTAAGAATAGATCAAGGTGTGCTCAGAGCATTCCTCATGATACCATCCTATAAACATGGTGTAAGATCAATGGAAGCAATCCTAGAAATGAGCCTACTAGAAGATGTTAAAAAATTCGAAAAAGCATCCTTACCACCCGCAAGTCAACTAGACTTACACGTTGATGGAAGACTCTTCCACAAACTAGTAACCAAATAAAGGAGAGGATTTATTGAAAAGCGATTTGGAAGAACTTCAAGTGAAACTCCTAGAATTTGCTCATATAGGGGATCTTGAAAAGACGGCGAAAACACTCCTAAAATTAGGTGAAATATACCAAGAACATGGAATGGAAGATCATGCCATTGAAAGTTACGAAAATGCCAAGAAACTTTACAATAAATGCAAAAATATTAAAGGAGAGGCGCAATCGATCCTCAATATAGGGCAAATCTATGATAAGAGAGGAGAATATGAAAAGGCTCAGAAAATGTATAAAGAAGCCGCTGAGAAATTCAAAGAACTCAATGACACTAAAAACCAAGCCACAGCCATATATCATCATGCTAGGATACTAGAAAAACAGGGCAATTTTGAAGACGCCTTCAAGGTATACCATAAATATCACAAACTTTGCACTTTAATGGATGATAATAGAAAAATGTTAGTGTCATATGCCAAAATAAAAAGTATGGAAGAATATTCATCCCAAGAACATTTATCCTATAAAGATAGATCTCGGCTATCACTTATAGGATATCCCATTTTTATACTTTTTGCCGAAATTTTAACGGCCTACATAAATGTTTTAACCGGTTTGGGGATCCACGTTCTCATACTATTTGTTTTGTTGGCTCATTCTTCCCTCGTTTCCAATGAAAAGTTCAAAAAAGTTTTAAATTCCATGACAATATTGCCATTGATTAGGATTGTAAGTTTTTCAATACCTGTAATGGATGGTATTCCAGAAATTTATCGGTTATTAATAGTGTCATTGCCACTTTTTGCCTTAGCCTACGTATTAATGAAGACCCAGAAATTGGAAGGTAAAGATGTTGGTCTAATTTGGAAAAAACCTAACTTACAACTTTTAGTAGCTTTAACCGGATTTCCTATAGGTTATATTGAATTCATGATTTTGTATCCGAAGCCATTTATACCCATGTCAACCTTTCTGTATTTGCTTATAGGTTTCCTCATACTAATACTAGTAGGATTTTCAGAAGAGCTACTATTTAGAGGAATATTACAAAAAAATTCAGAAAAGCTTCTGGGAGTTTTACCTGGCCTATTATATGCCTCACTACTCTTTACTATATGCCATGTTGGATGGGGATCCATTTATGAGTTAATATTTGTATTCTTCATCGCCATATTCTATGGTTATATGTATCAAAAGACTGGGAGTATTATTGGTGTTACATTCTCGCATGCATTATCCAATTTTATGCTATTCCTTTTTATGCCCTTTCATTTAGCAGCTCTTTGAGGTGTTCTATAATCTTATCTCTTATATTTTCATCTTTTAATGCGAATTCTATGGATGTTTTAAGCCAGTCAATCTTGTTACCAATATCATATGTTTTACCATTAAATACATAAGCATAGATTTTATCAAGGAACTTCATGGCATCTGTTAGTTGAATTTCACCACCTACACCTGGTGGAGTGTTCTCTATATGATCAAATATTTCACTTTCAAGTATATAGCGTCCTGTTATGGCGAAATTGGATGGGGCCTCTTCCTTTGAAGGCTTTTCAACAAGATCCTCCACTATATAAAGGTTGCCTTTTATGGGCTTTGGCTTAATAACACCATACATTTCAACTTTTTCTCTGGGAACTTTCTCTACTGCAATAACTGATGAATCATACTCCTCATAGATATCTATAAGTTTTCTAGTACATGGAATGTTCGATGTTGTTATAGTATCCCCTAGGAGTACTGCGAATGCTTCTTCGCCATCGACATGCTTCTTGGCACAATATATAGCATCCCCAAGGCCTTTTTGTTCTTTTTGTCTTACATAGTAGATATCTGCCAGTTCAGAAATTTTTTCAATATCTTCTAAAAGTTTGTGCTTTCCATTCTTCTTAAGGAAGTATTCGAGTTCAAAGGATTTGTCAAAATGGTCTTCAATTGATCGTTTACCCTTACCTGTTACAATGAGTATATCATCTATACCTGACGCAACAGCTTCTTCGACGACATATTGTATTGTTGGTTTATCATATACTGGTAACATTTCCTTTGGTTGGGCTTTGGTGACGGGCAGAAATCGCGTTCCTAGACCCGCCGCGGGTATAACGGCTTTCATGTTCTCTCCTCTTTAAATAATAATTCTTAATGTCATGATAACTTTATAAACCAATATACTCAAGAATACTATTAACAAAGGTATTATTACTATATTGAGTCCCGATATAAAAGCTTTTATCTGCTGGTTTTTGGGTTTATCTGAATTTAAGATTTCCTTCAATCCAAGGAATGCTATGAGGGTAATAACCGCTACTATACCATATATCATACTCTGATCCGTGGTGGATGGAATGTTGCTGGTTGTCACGGATATCATAAATATCATGCTGATCCTCTTTTTTTTAACCTTTTTCAATTTTAATTTTTTTTATAAAATCATTTTTATTAATATTTTTAATCCTTAAAGTTTTATATGGACTTTTAATACCATGTATGATTTTAACTTCTTTTCCAAAAATATTAGAAAATTCCTTTATAAGTTCCCTGTTAGCTTTCCCTTTGGATGGTGGAGATTTCACTTTAACTTCCAGTCTTTTTCTCCATGGATTATAATCGCCTATTTCAAATTTTGATGATCTTACAGAAACCTCTATATCAATTAAAATACCATCAGTATCCTCCCTTATAACCCCCATATAATCACCTAACTAAAATTAAAAGCCTTCATCCAAAAAATTTATATAACCATCATTATATAATGTTCGAATAGTCAGAGAAAGCTAAGGTTTTTCCTTCACGTTTCTTGTTCTCTACCATTTTATGCAGGGGTGGTCGAGTGGTCAAAGGCGCTAGGTTGAGGGCCTAGTGGGGGAGTCCCTTCGCGGGTTCAAATCCCGTCCCCTGCATTATCACCTATTTTTCCGTGAATAATCCCAAGCATGACCCTTTAATATATTCCACTTGAAAACATGATAAGTGACAATAGAATAGAAAGGATACTAAAAGGTGGAAGAGTCCAAGGAAGCTTCTTTATACATGGTTATCTAATATCATTCACATCCTATTGCCTTTATAAGTTTAGAAATGATCCTGTTGAACAATATAGGATCGTTCAGAGTTCAAATTTTTAAAATACTCTTCGATAATTTAAACCAACACCTCAAATGAATAAAAACTTTTAATAACGTTTTTTAATTTTTAAGAAGCTCTAAAATCATTTTTTTTCAAAATTGGACCAAAATATTTATATATTAGATCTGTGTCACAATGTTATATCATCCTAGCACCCCCCATATGAGTGCTAGGATATGGAGGCGGTAAAATTTCGATTAAAAGGTCAATCTATATACTAATAGCATGCCTCTTTATATTAAATGTAGGGGCATGTCATGCCCAGGATAACATAACAACCAATAATACCCAAGCAGAGACCAAAAACTCATATGCCGCAGCTGGGGATGCCCAGACATCCGTTACAACAGGAGAAGTGGTGACCGCGGCTAAAAAAGCAAAGTATTATACTGAAGAAAATAACGCATTTCCATCAACTATACAAGTTGGAAAGCAGAATGTGACAAAAGAACAATTCACATACCTTATGACACAAGCCCTCTTAAATATCAACAGAAACGGTAAACTAACAACCAAAATAAGTCTAATAAAAGTTTCACCAGCACCTACACCAAGAGGAACTGCAACAGGCATCTTAACAAAACCAAATTACATCAAATTAGCATCTTCAGTGACCAATTTCATAAAAACAAACGGTAAATTACCTAACTATGCAACTACAGTTATTGGGCGGATAAACCCAGAAAACATAGCTTATGCAATGAGCAGAATACTAGCATTCTATAATGACTACAAGATATTACCCAATTACGTCACAGTGAAATATATCCAACCAAAAAATTCAGGAAGTTCAGGATCATCAACAAACAACGGAAAAAATTCAGATCCCGAACTTAACAAGTATCTCGTCGCAACAGCAAACTGTCAAGTGAACGATCCTAGTATACAATCATTAGCCACCCAGTTAACCCGTGGCCTTACCAGTACATGGGATAAGGCGAAGGCTGTCTTCAACTGGGTCCGTGACAGTATAAGCTACAGTTTCTATTATAATACAAGGTATGGTGCTGTTGGAACCCTTAAATACAGGACTGGTAACTGTTGCGATCATGCACATCTTGTAGTGGCACTTGCCAGAGCCGCGGGGATACCAGCACGATACAAGCATGGAATCTGCACATTCTCCAGTGGGACCTATGGACATGTCTGGGCTGAATTATACATCAGCGGCAAATGGTATAGTGCAGATGCAACAAGCAGTAGAAACAGTCTCGGCATAATAAAAAGTTGGAACACAGCAACCGGGAAAATATTAGGAACCTACGCAAGCCTACCATTCTAGCTCATACGCCCCCCACAATACTTTTTATTTTTTTATTTTTTAAAAGAGAGCCCTTAAAGAATTCTTTTTATTAAAATTGTTTAAAATTATTGCTATAAAAAAATTAATAAAACATGCCCTTCACAAAAACTTGCTTTACTTGTGGAGATGTAATGTAATCTCCAATCCCACGAAATAATGGAAATTTACCCCCTAAATGTGCAAACTCTTTAAGAGTTTCCATCTTTGGGATAGCTCACTATTATTTCAACTTTAAGACGAGAACCCCGCTTTAGGTCTTCTACCAATTCTTTTTTAAGGTCACAGGCAGCCTTATCAGCTTTTATCATGAGGGTTCTGTCACATATGTAATCACTTTTACGGCAGACAATATCTCTTGGATGATCCAAGGTCAAATTAGGATGACCCCTACCTGTTATTTCATCCTTTGCATTTTTTGTTTTTAACACAAGTTTGATTATAGCATTTTCCTTTGCAATCGCCTTTTTGAGTTTTCTTGGAAAATCTCTCATTGAAACTGATGAATCAACACCTATAATACAATCAGCTGTTTTCCCAATTTCATCATCCATAGTGATCTCAAATGTGGATTTATGCCTTGAAGTCACATTAGGATGACCCTTAGCATAAAATACATATTTCATGATATCACATCCTGAAATAGGTTTTTTAACCCAGTGACATATTATAGACCATGAAGGGAACCTATTGTCTAATTATTAGAGTAAGAGAAACTTCATATTTGAATGTTGGCGCCCTTGGTAATGTTAAAATTGAACGTGGATGTTATGTATATGTGGGTTCAGCCTTTAATTCATTAGAGACTAGGATTAGAAGGCATTTTTCAGAAAATAAGAGGATCCATTGGCATGTTGATTATCTTCTAGCCCATGAAAATACAATAATAGAGGATGTGATATTCACAACAGATGAAAGGCGGCTCGAATGTCTGCTCTCTGAAAGATTAGAAAATCAAAGATCTATAGAGGGTTTTGGATGTTCCGACTGTAAATGCAAATCTCATTTACACTATTATGAAAATGTTAGAGTTGCGAAAAGTGCAATTTTAGATGCTATAAAAGGATTAGGCGCCAAGATCATGTCCCTTAAAAATCTAAAACTCTAAAGATCCCCCTTTTTTAAGTTCTTTGAAGAATTCTTCAAATTCGTCCATGGTAAGTGGCCTTGGTACCGTGAAATCTTTATTTTCATAAATTCTCCTAGCAAGCTCATGATAGACCATGGCCTGTTTCGAATCTGGGAATTTCTCTATAACGGTCATAGCTTCGATTTCACTTTGAGGTACAAGTTCACTCCTTGGTATAATCCCAATAACCTTCGATCCTATCTTCTCTGCAAATAATTCCACGATTTTGGTTTCATCCTTGATACCTTTACAGTTGCAGATTATTCCACCAAGTCTGCTGTTAAGCTTCTTTATGCCCTTAGCTATATTATTAGCCGCATAGAGTGACATGTATTCTCCCGATGTTACAATATAAACTTCATCTGCAAATTCTTCCCTTAATGGTACCGCAAAACCTCCGCATACAACGTCACCAAGCACATCATATATGATCACGTCAAATGGTTCTTCGAAAACGCCAAGTCTTTCAAGGAGGTTCATTGCAACTATAACCCCACGGCCGGCGCAACCAACTCCAGGCTCAGGGCCGCCACTCTCAACACATGAAATATTATTATAGCCTTTGTATACTACCTCCTCAGGGTGAGGTTCTTTGTTTTTTCTTAAAACAGATAACACTGTGGGTATCCTTGAACCATATAATGTTCTGGTGGTGTCAGCTTTTGGGTCGCAGCCTATAACAAGTACATTATACTCTTGAGCGTAGGATGCCGCAATGTTAGCGACGATGGTTGATTTACCGATACCACCTTTTCCATAAACTGCTATTTTTTTTGTCAATTAAGGAACCTCACAGTCTATGTTTTTACTAGTGCTCCTATAATATCGCCTCTTGTGATGATTCCTATGAGGTTGCCTTCATCATCCACTACTGGTAGTCTTTTTATTTTATGTTTGTCCATGAGTTCAGCAGCGTCTGATATTGATTGGTCTGGTTTTATTGTGATGAGTTTTCGTGTCATTATCTCATCAACTAATGTTAATGCCGCCTTTTTTATACCCTTTATTATCTCATCATATTCATGTTTCATTCTGAGGGGGAGTTCTATGAGATCTAGGGGAGATGGTAATATCAAGTTTAATTTGGGTGAGTGAACTTCCAAGAGTCTTATGATGTCTCCTTCACTTAGTATGCCGACTAGTTTATTGTTCTTGTCTATAACTGGTGCGCCACTTATCTTGTGCTCCCTTAATATTCTAGCGGCTTCTTTTATTTTCATATCATTTCTAATCGTTATAACATTTTTCTGCATCGCATCTTCAACTTTTATCAAATTTATCACCTATTCTTTTTTTACTCTTTTATATACGAGATCTCCGGGTCTTACCCTACTTGTTACTTTGACTCCGACTCTGCATTTCTCTGCTTTTTTAACATTCCTCCCATTTATCTGTAATGATTTGACCTTCTCTGTTAATGAACCTGTGGTTTTCCCTTGGATTATTATCTCATCCCCTATCTTGAGTTTGTCCCAGAGTCTGATTTCAGCGGCGCCAACTTTCCTATAATAATTTAAAACCTGGCCTATGTCCCTCTTAATGAACTTGGCTTGGTTTTGTGGGGGGCCCTGTTTTGGTTTTTTAAAGTAGAACCCTTCATCGAATCCTCTGTTGAATACCTTTTTAAGTTCATTTATCCATTCTTTTTTGAATTTCCATGAACCTTTAAGGTGGGAGTTTATAGCTTCCCTGTAGACTCGTGTTACCGTTGCAACATAATCTGCTGGTCTTGCCCTTCCTTCGATTTTGAGGGCGTGGATGCCAGCATCAATCAAAGAAGGTATATGTTTTATCATGCAAAGATCTCTTGGACTTAAAATATAACTTTGGATGTTCCCTTGACCAGATTCTAGTATTAGTGTTTCATCTTCTGATGTTAGTTTCCATGATTTTCTGCATGGTTGGAGGCATTCCCCATTATTCGCACTTTTACCATAAAAATAGTAGCTTAAGAAGCAACGGCCAGATATTGCCATGCAAAGGGCTCCATGAACGAAAACCTCAATCTCCAATGGGGACTTTTTCACTATCCCTCTTATTTCATCAAGTGACAATTCCCTTGACAGTATAACTCTTTTTGCCCCCATTTTCTTGAGCACATGCAAACTTCTAGTATTGGATATGTTAGCTTGGACGCTTACATGGACATCAAGCCCGTTATCTCTAGCTAATTCAATGGCTCCAAGATCTGATACTATTACAGCGTCTACTTCAAAGCTGTGTAGTAATGGTAATTTCGATTCTAGCTCTTCAATGTCCTTGTCCTTGAGCATGGTATTTGTACAAACATATACTTTTGCATTGTTGTCATGGATTATCCTAGTGGCCTCTTTTATCTCTTCTAGGCTAAAATTGGATATGTTAGCACGTAAGTTACAACCTTCCATGCCTATATAGATTGCATCGGCACCATTTTTAAGGGCTGCAGAGATCGATGGGAAATCTCTGGCAGGTGCTAAAAGTTCAACCATTTTAACCTCACCAGGGTGAAAATAATCTATATTCAAAGTGGTACGGGGGTGGGATATTCTCCATCAAGGCATCCAGTACACAGATTTTTTTTGCTGATGCCAATAGCCTTCACTAGGGATTCTATGCTCAGATAACCTAGTGAGTCTACGCCTAGTATGTCCCTTATCTCTTTAATTGTTTTATTGGATGCTAAAAGTTCTTTTTTTGTTGCCATTGCAATACCATAATAACAAGGTGATGTTATAGGGGGACATCCTATCCTAAGGTGTATTTCACGCGCTCCAGCCTCTCTAAGGATGTCTATGAGGGCCTTGGATGTCGTGCCCCTAACTATACTATCATCTATTAGCACTATCTTCTTGTTTTCGAGTTCTGATTTTATAGGGTTCATTTTGAGTTTGACTGCGGTCTCTCTTTCTTCTTGGGTTGGCATGATGAATGTGCGGCCTACATAACGGTTTTTTATAAGGCCTTCACCATAGGGTATCCCTGATTCTCGTGAGTAGCCAATTGCGGCTGTTATGGCGGAATCTGGTACTGGCATCACCACGTCCACATCTGCTGGGTGTTCCCTGTAAAGCGCTCTTCCTATTTTTAATCTTACCTCGTAGACGTTTCTGCCGTCGATGATGCTGTCTGGTCGTGCGAAATATACATATTCGAACATGCAATGGGCTCTTCTCATTTTTTCGGAGCCTTTGATGATATGTGACTCATCATTGTTTAAGTGGATTATCTCCCCTGGTCTGACGTCTCTTTGGTATTCAGCGCCTATAACATCGAATGCCACGCTCTCAGATGCTACCATCCTTGTACCATCCTTTTCTGCTAATGCTAATGGTTTTATTCCTAGGGGGTCTCTTACAACATATAATTCATGGTTAAAGAGTATTACGAGGGAATATGATCCTATGAGCTGTTTTGATGTTCTTTCAATGGCTTTTATCATGTCGTTGTCCTTTTGATATTCCCTCCTGATCAAGTAACTGATAACTTCAGAATCTGTGGTTGATTGGAAAGTGTAGCCTTCCTTTTCCAGTTCTCTTCGAAGTTCCCCTGAATTTACTATGTCACCGTTATGGGCTATGGCAATATCCAAGCCGCCTATTCTATTATGGAATGGCTGTGAATTTTCTATCCTAGATTTTCCTGTTGTGGAGTATCTTACATGCCCGATTCCAATGTTACCTTTGAGTTTTTTCAATTTTTTGCCGTTGAAGACCTCATATACAAGTCCCATTCCCTTGTGTGTGTAGAATCTTTTGCCATTCGAAGTTGATATACCTGCTGATTCTTGTCCGCGATGTTGGAGGGCGTAGAGTCCATAATAAATGTGGGGGGCTATATTCTTGTTTTTATCAGAAGAGTATATGCCCACAATACCACATTTGTCCTTCACCTTAAATTCTCCCCCCACTGTTTATCACTTTTCCTCCGTCCTGCTCATTAAAAATAGGATTGTCCTTATGGTTCTTAGACAAGTTATCGCATCCTCTTTTGAGGGTGCTGCGATATAACCTTGTCCTATGATTAGATTTTCAGATTTAAGAGTATCCGCCACTTTTACAATCTTCTTTTCATCTTCAAGTTCTTCATCAAAAAGGTCTCTCCATAATTCATGGAGGGGAAACATTTCAAGGAAGCTTTTACCTTTAAGTTCCTTGTATTTTTCCTTAATTTTCTGGTAATCTTCTTGAAGGTGGGTGAACTTCTCTTCTAATTTCTCTAATTTGGAGTTCAATTCCTCCTTCTCTTCTGTGATTTTTTCCAATTCATTTGATAATCTATTATTCTCATCTTGTAATGTGCTGTTTTCATTGGATAATTCATCTATTTTAGACTTGAATTGGTGTACTTTTTCTTCAAGTTTTCTTAATTTTCTTATATTTGCGATTGAGGATAAACCGGCTCTTATAATAGCATTTTTTATCTCCTCCATCATGAGCCGAGGGTCAATATATTCCACATCGTGGCCATAGGGTAATTTCACCCTTTCAACGTGCCCCACATTCTCTTTAAGGTTTCTCTGGAACTTCTCTGCAAGTTCTCTGCCGGTAGCATCAGCATCCGTGGCTATGAGCACTATATCAGCGCCTTCAACAGCCCTTTTAGCTATTTCCAGGCTAGTGGTTGGTATTATCGAAGAGATTGTTATATGATATTCAGAACCTAACGAGACATCCTGAAGAGCCTTTGAAACACTCTCCACATCAGATGCTCCCTCAACAATTATACGAACATCAATGGGGCCGCGATTATCTAACATTTATTTCAACCTTCGACCATTAACTTTCTTATTCTGCCAGCTATAACGTCTTATCCTCTTGGATCTTCCAAATCCGCAAGCAGCACATACCTTCTTACGTATATGATAAGCGTTTCTTCCACAACGTCTACATCTTATATGCAGACTCTTATTCCTTTTACCGAATGATGGAGTGCCTTTCATAAGTCGAATCCCTCCTGAAAAATAAGCTTTTATTAATACTATGGGGATATATATACTATGTTATCTCCTCTAATTAATACTGTTCCGAGTCTCCTGGTAACCTCTCCATTCTCCAGTTCTTCGGCATCATTTAACACAAGATTCATATGGAGGTCAAAACTCTTCAGAACACCCCTGAATTCCCTGTCACCTTTTAGTTTAATGAGAACTGGAGAATTCAATGAATTACCCAGCGCATCAAGTGGTCTTTGTATACTACCTTTTTGCGAATTCACAATCATCACCTACTAGTTCAATTTAACTAGAGCATATTTAACCTTATCGGAGGAGGGCGTCACCCACTACAATAAAAATGATGAAGGCCTTAAAGGTACTTACTTCTAAACATCTATATATTTTTTTAGATTAAAAAATAAGAGATTCGCTGGCATGGTCTCCCTACACTGGAGTATGAAAATTCCTGCTAAAAAAAGGAACAACCCCATTAGTTTTATTAAAAAATGATCCTCTCTAATGAAAATGTTATAATAAGATAATTTTCTCCTCTGCGCACTTGATTTTTAGCCTTCAAGACAAATTTTCAAAAAAAAGAACATTTTCATCAAGCTTTTTTGGAATTTCCAACAATCCCATAACACTCATTAAAACATGATATGAACTGTATCCGAAAAACTTCCATTCTATTTGAAAATCCACAAGAAATCCCCTGTTTCCAAAATTAAGACATTAATTACAGATATTAACACGATTAAGATACACTCATATAAAGGAGAGAACTTGCCTAGAATACCCAAAAAAAATAATATGATGTTAAAAAAAATCTCCACCTTGTGCAGTGGGCCCGCAAGCAATACATAATCACCATCAAGTTTGGAAAGATAATAATATAAAAAGGGTAAATATTTCATTTTATCAAATTACACAATTGGTGAGGCCCCTTGAAGGTGAAGAGAAGATACCATCTGAAAAAAAAGGAAGCTAAAAAGATAAAAGAAGGATTAGCCGACTATTCTGATTTAATCCCAGAAAAAGCAATAATAGAATTCCTCGAAGCAGAACCTTATCCTTTAATATTAATTGATGGCGAACCGTTAATCATGTTAGTCAATAACAAGCCTTTCCCCACCCTCAAAGGCGCCCTCAAAACTAGCATAAAATCTAATCGTGTTATAGTTGATATGGGGGCTGTTAAATTCCTTACAAATGGTGCTGATGTGATGAGTCCGGGTATAGTCGACGCAGACCCCAAAATAAAAAAAGGAGACCTAGTAATAGTAGTAGATGAAAAATACAAAAAGCCTATAACAATAGGAGTGAGTCTAATAGACGGTCCTTCCATGATAAAAAGCAGAAAAGGAAAAGCAATAAAAAACATACATTACATCGGAGATAAAATATGGAACCTAGAAATATAAAACTAAATTATGACTCAGGTAACATAATATCACCCCACATCCACAAGATAGGAATACTGGCCCTAGGATCCCACCTTGAAAACCATGGCCCAGCACTTCCCATAGATACAGACGCCAAAATCGCCTCCTACCTCGCCCTTGAAGCAAGTAATAGGACAGGAGCAAAATTCCTAGGCATAATATATGCAGCGACAGAACACCCATATATAAAACATGGAATACACATAAAACCCACAGAACTCATTGAAAAACACTTAAAACCAATCCTAGAATGTGCAAAAAAATCCCTAAAAATCCAAAAGGTCCTTATAGTAAATGGACACGGAGGCAACACAAAAATAAAAAAATATCTACCCACTATTTCAGAAGAAACTGGAATAAAGATAAAATTGAATAACAAGATAGTTGAAATAGAAGGCCCACATGCCGGATCCGGTGAACTTTCAATAGGCCTAATCCTAGGAATAACAGACCCCAAAAGGCTCCGAGAATGCGAAAACATTGAAGAATATCCTGAAATAGGGATGATAGGCTTAAAAGAAGCCCGTGAACAAGACAAAAAAATAGATGAAGGTGCAAAACAAATAGAAAATGAGGGTATTAATGCGGATCCAATACTTGGAAAATCCCTCATAGAAAAAGCCCTAAAAGATATCATAAAAGACATAAAATTATTACTAGATGAGTAACCCTCCATAAAATAGGTGCACCACCAATGAGATTAACCCAAAATGCCTTGAAAGTCCTCAAGGAAAGATACCTCCTCAAAGACGAGAAAGGGAAAATATTAGAAACCCCTGAGGGAATGTTCAGGAGAGTTGCCCTTGCAGTTGCACAAGCAGAAGAAAAATATGGTGGCGACACTGAAACTACCGCAAAAAAATTCTATGAGATAATGAGCAAACTAGAATTCTTACCAAATTCACCAACCCTAATGAACGCTGGCACACCAATAAACCAATTATCAGCATGCTTCGTCATACCAATAGAAGACTCAATGGACAGCATATTCGACGCACTTAAATACATGGCACTCATCCACAAATCAGGTGGAGGAGTCGGCTTCTCATTCTCCCACCTCAGACCGAAAGGGGACATCGTAGGCTCAACCATGGGCGTCGCCTCCGGCCCAGTATCTTTCATGAGAATATTCGATGTCGCAACAGAAGTTATAAAACAAGGTGGCAGGAGAAGAGGGGCCAACATGGGCATATTAGATGTTAACCACCCAGACATCATCGAATTTATAGAAGCAAAAAAAGAAGAAGGTGCATTCAGCAACTTCAACCTCTCAGTGATGGTTACCGATAATTTCATGGACGGAATAGAATCAAATATTGAATATGAACTCATAAATCCACGTACGGGAGAAGTCACTGCTTCAGTGCCGGCCAGAGAAATATTCAATCGAATGGTTAAAATGGCGTGGAAAAGAGGCGACCCAGGAATACTATTCAAGGACACAATAAACAAGGCAAACCCCACCCCAGCCCTAGGTAGCATAGAAGCCACAAACCCTTGTGTCGGCCCAGAAACATGGGTGATGACATCCAAAGGCCCCAGGCAGGTCAAAGAATTAACAGAAAAAGCTTGTAAGATAATATTAAACGGCAGAGAATGGAAATCATATACGGGATTCTTCCCCACCGGTACAAAAAGATTATATAGACTAGAAACGGTTGAAGGCTTCCACCTACGCCTCACAGCAGATCACAAGATTCTCAGATTGTCCTCCGATGGCGAACCTGAATGGAAAAAATTATCAGAACTAAAAATAGGGGATAAAATAATCCTAAATGAGCACAAAGGCCTACGATGGGATGGCAAATTCACTGAGGATGATGGTTACCTTACAGGCCTTGCAATCAATGAAGAGAATCTGAAAATCACAGATGAGATGGAGAAAGCCTCATCAAGATTCTACACAGGATTATTCAAAGGCCTTCTCGACTCTAATCCAAATAAAATATTATTTGAGGGAGATCTTGGAATCGCGAAAACACTGCAAAGGATGCTCCTAAGATCAGGAATATATACAAAGATCCGAGAATATTCATCACAATACAGACTAGAAATGGTTAAACCTCCAGGATCTTTTGCAACGGTTAAAGATATAATACCAGATACTATAGAGACAGTCTATGACATCCAAGTCCCTGGTGTAAATGCCTTTGATGCCAACGGATTCTATGTCCACAATTGTGGGGAACAACCACTACTACCATATGAATCATGTAACCTTGGATCAATAAACCTCAAACTCATGGCAGAAAATGGTAAAATAAACTGGGAAAAATTATCAAGAACAGTTAAAATAGCGGTTCATTTCCTTGATAATGTAATCGATGTTAACAATTACCCCATAAAAAAAATCGAAGAAACTACAAAAAAGACACGTAAGATAGGGCTTGGTGTTATGGGGTTCGCCGACATGCTAATAAAATTAGGAATACCTTACAATTCCAAATCCGCTCTCCGAGTAGCGGATAAAATCATGTCACATATAAAAGTTGAAGCCCAGAAAGCTTCAATGGAACTGGCACTTGAAAGGGGCTCATTCCCAGCATTCAAGGACAGCAAATGGTACCAGGAAGGTTTCGATTATATGAGGAACGCCACACTCACAACCATAGCCCCAACAGGTTCACTCAGCATAATAGCCGGTGTTACAAGCAGCATAGAACCTATATTTGCTGTATCATTCATAAGGGAGATCATCGACAGAAAACTCATAGATGTAAACCCACTCTTCGAAGTTGAGGCGAAGAAAAGAGGATTCTATGATAAAAAACTCATGGAAAGAATCGCTAGGGAAGGGTCCATTAGGAGGATTAAGGATATCCCAGCTGATATAAAACGCCTTTTTGTAACAGCCCATGAAATAGATCCAATCTTCCATGTGAAAATCCAGGCAACATTCCAGAAACACGTGGACAATGCCGTTTCAAAAACAGTGAACCTCCCACCAAATGCAAAACCAAAAGATGTGGAAAATATCTTCAAAGCAGCCTACAAACTTGGATGCAAAGGTATAACAGTCTATCGTTATGGGAGTAAAAAAAGAGAGGTTTTAAAGTTCCCAGAATCCATTGAATATGCTGGTACATGCCGTGATATGACCTGTCCAAATTAGATTACCATATAAACTATAAACTCTTCATTCTCATAAATCTTTTTTAAATAATCATAATCCAAATCACTTAAATTAACCATATTAGGATTATAGTATAACAGATTCTCAAAAGATACAAACGGGAGATTATCATACATTTTCAACCTTTTATCATATACAAGATATGCTATATTCTCCTTGCGAAGTTCATCATCCCCTGGGATACCCTGAAAATGTTCTAATAAAGGATTAACAGGTTGCCTTGAATAAGCCATTATAAAAACTCCAGTATAATAATTTGAAAAAGATGCAACTTTGTGCTTGTCAGCCTCTTTTTTAAACCATTCAGCAAGCTCTACCTCCCCCTCTGTGGGCGGTGCAATAGAAACCCTACCATAAGCTGTTAAAACACCAAAATCGGCAATCTTCGAACTTGAAAAATTCACAACAGCTTGGAATAATGAAAATGAAAAAATTAAAATTAAAAAAACACTAGCAACACTTCTATTCACTTCTCTAAAGGCTCTGAAAGCAGATTCCAAACCAGAACCTGCCAATATAGATAAGGGCAACAAAATATAAATAAGAACCCTATATGAGATGACATTAATCCCAAAATAATAAGCTTTCGAAAGTATAAACATCGAAAGGATCCATGATATGATAAAAAGATCCCTCAAACCAAAACCCTTATAAGCCCGAGCCAATCCTATGATAGCAAAGCCACAAACAAGATAACCCAAAGCTTTTGGATAATTCAAGATACTAGTCCTCACAGAAAATGGTAGAGCTGTTTCAACCCCCCCAGAGACTCCAAGGCTTTTAAGATACAATGAAGGCAGCCACCAAAAACTTGCGATAATAAAACCAGACAAAATGAAAATCCCATAATTAGATATCACAATCTTAAGATTAATGTTCTTCTTCAAAGCAGCCACTACTAAAATAAATGTTATGAATGTAACTGAAACGAAGAGGCAAAGGGTGGCTGCTGAATGTATAAGTGCAATAATACCCATTAAAGCCCCTGAAGCACATGCAAATTTTAGTCTGAGAGTTTTAATGGACTTATAATAAAAATAGATGCTAACTGGTAAAAATATCAATGCCATGTTCTCGGGTAATGGTAAAATTATCCTCGTAGCTATAACAGCCGAGATTAAAAGAATCCCGGCAAAAATCCCTGCAAGACTATCATAAAAGCGTGCGCCTACAATAGTAACTGATAAAACTATGAAAGCCGCGAAGAATGGTTGCATGAACCTTGAGATCTCGAATGGGCTCAAACCCAAAGCTAAGGAAAAAAAAGTTAATAAAAGGTGGAAAAGTGGGGGATAATTGATGAATCTGCCTCCGGGTGCATTATAAACAGGATCAAAGAAAGTGAAACCCTTTCCCACATAAATCTGTGCAAGGTGTATATGATAGAAAATATCCCATCCAAGTGGCCATTTATAATTTAAGGTCGTCCGAAGACAGATTACGAAAATAACCAATGGAGGGATAATATAAGCCAGTTTTTTATCCATAGGATGTTACCACCCATTTTCTCATGGACATTTTTCACCAGTTTCAATCGCCTCTGATATTATGGAAGATTCTTTCACTTTTTCATGTTTTCGAGACGCTAAAGCTATCCTCTTTATACTTTCCAGTATTCTTAGTAGTGAGTCAAGCCAATTGAATATATCACCAGAGTATGCTTGTATCTGGTATTTTTTAAGGAGCAGCCTACTTATATCAGCAGGATCTTTCCCTCTCAATCTCATTTTAACAATATATTCTGAAAGTTTAGCTTGTATGCAATCACAGAATGGTCTCTCTTTACATTCACAGGATAAAAAGTCAATTTGTATATTGATAAGAGCTTCTTGGAGTTTTTCATCTAATTTTATGATATTGTCACCATTGGAGATTATGTCCAGCGTTGAATCTGCAAATAGCTTATTTGAAAATTTAACCTTTAACTTTTGGGTTAACTGGTTGTGCAGACGATTTGAAAGATAAGCATTCTCGAATGGTTCCATAGAAAGGGCTATTTCAAGAGAATCCGTATTATCCAACTTTTCTCTTATATAATCAGCTTCTTCACATTTTAGGAAAGATTTGGAGACTGCCATCCCGTAATCTGTAACCTTTAATCTTCCATTATCCTCTATTATAAGGCCATATGATTCTAGGATTTCAAGAGCCTTTTTTGGGCTAATGGGCCATGTAGGTTTTTCTTCAATGTCTTTGATGTTTTTAACCGCGCCTGAACTTATATCGGCTAATAATTGCTCCATGACATCTTCTTTGGTGTAATAGACGTTAACAGGGTCTAAACCTGTTTCGAGCAATTCTATGGCCTTTGATTCTTCGGTTTCTCCATCGAATGACATTCCCACTTCTGGTAGTAAGTATACTATGCCCCTGTCATGATATGATGGTCTCCCAGCCCTTCCGAGCATTTGGGAGAACTCGTTAGGGGTTATCCACCTGTTACCCATGAGTAGTGTTTCAAATATTACTTGGGAAGCTGGGAAGTCAACGCCTGCTGATAGTGCGGCTGTTGTGACCACTGCAGCCAATTTTTGGGATGCGAATTTTTTCTCGATTTTTCTTCTTTGTTGATAAGGCAACCCTGCATGGTATGCTTCCGCTTTTATTCCTCTTCTTTGGAGGTAATCTGCGATTAGTCTTGTTTTTCTCCTGGAATTCGTGAAGATTATGCTCTGTCCATGGAATCCTTTTTTTGAAATGTTTTTAAATTCTCTGGTGGTTAGTCTCGTGATGAGATCTCTTTTTTCTTCCTCGTTTCTTAGGAATGTGAGATGCCTCTCTAATGTAACGGGTCTTTTATCATATTCAATTAATTTCAAATTGAATTCTGATGCTATCTCTTCTGGGTTGTCAATGGTGGCTGATAACGCGATAATCTGAGCTTCTGGGAATATTTTCTTTAACCTTGATATCATCCCATTTAATCTTGAACCCCTTTCCTCATCATCTAGTGTGTGTATTTCATCGATGACCACAACACCAAGCTCTTTTAGGATGTTGGATTTGTCAGATCTTAGTATGAAGTCTATGCCCTCATAGGTGCCAACGATTATATCAGCGCCCTTGATATCGGTGTCTGGTATTACAAGCTCTCCTCTAGCCTTCACCCTGTTCATCCCAACTTTTATGGCTGTTTTAAGGCCTATTCTCTCGTATTTGGACTTAAAGTCGCGGTATTTTTGGTTTGCGAGGGCTACAAGGGGTGTTAAAAACATGAACTTTTTACCCTTTAGAGCTTTAGGTATCCCGGCTAGTTCTCCTATTAAGGTTTTTCCACTTGCAGTGGCAGATACTATTAGCAGGTTTTCGCCTTCCAAGAGGCCTTCTTCTATTGCGAGTTTTTGCACGGGTAAAAGTTGTCTGTTGCCATGTCTTTTTAATATGGCTTTGAACTTTTGGGGTATCTGTAGTTCATCCACAGTAATTGGGTTTTTTTCACCTTTTGATGAGGTTATTTTATCGAATAATGTTAGATTGGGGTTCTTTAATGGGTCGAAGCGGGGTTCGAAGACTTTTAAAACTTTTTCCAAGTCTTGTGTTCTTTGGAGGAGTCTTTTAAAGTTTTTGAATGTTGTTTTGTCCATCCTATTATATTTGATTTCTCTTTTTATCATTTCATCAGCACATTGTTTGCATATCCACTGTTTATTATATTTGAATGATGAGGCTGGGGTGATGATTGTAACATATCCTTCGAGAAGGCAATGTTGACATATTCTAGCATAATGGTTTTTAATATTAAGGGATTCTAGAAATTCTTCTATTTCCTTGTCTTTGCTTGGGAGGAATATTAACTGTTTTCTGAGAAGCTTTATAGCCTCCGCTGGGGGTGTTGGTTTTTCCTTTTTACCCTTTTTTATTATGAAGCGTTTTATCCTAGGCCCTTTACTAGTTCGTGTTAGTCGTATATGACCTTGAAATAATGGTCTTCTGCGAGAATTTAAAGCTCCTTTGGCTTTTCCGATGGGTAGTAATTCTATTATCCTTTTTTTCCTATTTAATATTATCATTTTCTCTCTTCTTTTTTTAATAGTTCAATTGCCATTTCTCGTAATTTGAATTTTTGGACTTTGCCACTGGCTGTTAGTGGGAATTCATCCACGAAGAAAACGTGTTTGGGCACTTTGTAACGGGCTATCCTTTCTATTGCATAATCTCTAACATCCTCTTCTTTTATGTCAGCGCCTTCCTCTTTTATGACGAAAGCTCCTACTATCTCACCATATTTTTCATCTGGTATTCCCACTACTTGGACGTCTTTGATCCCTGGCATGGTATGTAGGAATTCCTCGATCTCTCTTGGGTAAATGTTTTCACCACCTCTTATGATCATGTCCTTTATACGTCCAACAATTGAATAATAACCGTCTTCGTCCATGACTGCTAAATCGCCACTGTGAAGCCATCCATCTTCATCTATGACCTCTTTTGTCATCTCTGGCATCTTATAATAACCTTTCATCACATTGTATCCTCTGCAACATATTTCACCTATCTGTCCAGGTCCGAGTTCTTCACCTGTTTCAGGATCCACTATCTTAACCTCTATGTGTGGGAGTGGTTTTCCAACAGTTTCAACCCTTTTTTCTATAGGATCATCCACACTACTCTGAGTAATACCTGGGGATGCTTCTGTAAGCCCATAGACGATGGTAACTTCCTTCATGTGCATGTCATTGATAACACGTTTCATGGCCTCGATGGGACAAGGAGATCCTGCCATGATTCCAGTTCTGAGGGATGAGAGATCGAACATGTCAAACATCGGATGTGTGAATTCTGCTATGAACATTGTGGGGACGCCATATAATGCTGTGCACTTTTCTTTTTCAACTGCAGCCAATACTAATAACGGATCAAACTGTTCTAAGACTACAAGGGTCCCTGCGTGGGTTAAAATTGCGAGCACGCCAAGGACTATCCCAAAACAATGGAATAGCGGCACTGGAAGGCATAATTTATCCTTTTCTGTGAACTTTTGCCTTTCACCGATATAGTAGCCGTTGTTGAGGATGTTACGATGTGTTAGCATTACACCCTTTGGGAATCCTGTTGTACCAGAAGTATATTGCATATTTATAACATCGTCATTGTTAAGGGTGTTTTTCACCTTTTCCAGTTCACTATCTGGGATGTGCTTTCCTAGTAACATCAGTTCATGAATGTTATACATTCCGCGATGCTTCGCAGCCCCAATATAAATGACACTTTTAAGCTTTGGGAACCTTTTACTTTTAAGGTTGCCCCTTTCATGGCTTTTAAGTTCAGGTACGAGTTCGTAAATTGTCCTTATATAATCAACATCACGGAATCCGTCTATGATGGCTATGGCTTTCATATCGGATTGCTTCATCACATATTCTAGTTCATGGCTTTTATAGGCTGTGTTTATTGTGACGAGTACTACTCCTATTTTCGCCGTGGCGAAGAGGAATGTTAACCAATCTGGGACGTTAGTCGCCCAAATACCTAAATGGTCACCCTTTTTGAGTCCGATGGCTAAAAGTCCCTTCGCTAATAGGTTGACTCTTTCATTGAATTCATGATAAGTGAATCTCAGATCCCGGTCAGGGTAGACTATAAATTCTTTATCAGGATATTTCTTTACCTGTTTTTCTAGGAATTCGCCGATTGTATCTTCTGTGAAAACCATAAAATTTATCCCTCCCCCATTCTCTGTTAGAATGGTGTGTAGACTACTGCCAGTATCTTTGCTGGTTTATCGTTTCGTGTATGTAAATGATGTGGTACTATAGAATCGTAGTAGATGCTGTCCCCTTCCTTGAGGTGATATTTTTCTTTACCATATAATATTTCGATTTCTCCTTCAAGCACATATATGAATTCTTCGCCTTCATGGGATGAAAGTTTGAATTTGGCCTTGTGGGGTTCAACTTGGACTATGAATGGTTCCATGTGCCGGTCAACTTTCCCAGCTGCGAGGGAATAAAAATCGAGGTGACTTTCGCTTGTTTCATCCTCCTGCCCAGAAAAGTGTATGACCTTCTCAGCTTTCCCCTCCCTTACAATCACTGGTCCTTCTTCTATTGTATCATCTAATAGCGTCCCTAATCTGATCCCAAGGGACCTTGAAATCTTGATAAGGGGAGCGAGTGATGGTATGATCTCACCTTCTTCTATATCCTTTATAAGATCCTTTTTAACTCCACTATTCTTGGAAAGTTCTTCAAGACTTATCTCCTTGTCCTTTCTAAGCTTTTTTATTTTTTCACCAATGTTGGCCTTGGCCCTCACATAATCACCTGGAAAAGTCTGTCGTAGAAATCGTTTGTATTATATTTTACCAGAGTATCATAAAAAAGATTAGCCCATAAAGTACCCATCATAAAAAAATGGATATAATTAAGACTTCCAATAACCTTCAAACTTATCAATAAAAATAATATATAAATAATCTTATGTAGGGGGGTTTTGATGCGGAAAGAGTACTTTATAATACTCGTAGCAGCCCTTGCAATTCTCGCCATCCTAGCATTCTACACGACCAGCGAGAAACCCTTATCCGATAAAAGAGTCGCCATTATAATATTTGACAGATATAATCCCATAGAATTAAAAGCTGCGGAAAAAATAAGTGGAAATTATACCATCATAGCTGCTAACAGGATAAACAGAGACTATGACATTTACATTGAAGATATGAACCCAAAGGATATAGGCCAATATGATGCTCTAATACTCATCGGTGGAAGCGGAGTATACGACAGAGTAACAGGGAAAATAGATGATCCAAACATGGAGAAAGTCATTGAAATCGTTAAAGAAGCTAACAGGCAAGGTAAAATTATAGGTGCAATTTGCGCAGCCCCTGCAATACTAGCAAAAGCAGGGATACTAAATGGTAAAGAGGCCACCATATACCCTGGCCTCGAATATATATTAACTGAAAGCGGCGCAAAATACGTGAAAAGGGATGTTGTGGTCTCCGGGAATATAATAACTGCAAAAAATCCTAACGTGGCCGATGAATTCGCAAGGACAATAGCTGAAAAACTCGGAAGATAGTGATCTATAATGGCATCCAAAAAGGATGATACTATAGCAGCCACGCTAATGGGATTATGCTGTCTTGGGATTTTGATATTGGTAGTTATCGGGGGCCTTTTGCCCGAATCAGATACTAGGGACAACATCACATTTAACATTGATAAAAGCAATGAAACCACTCAACCTGCTAATAATACAAGTGAACAGCACATATATGAGACGAGCGGTTACTGTTATCATGTAGTGGACGGTGATACAATAGATGTTGAAGGCGTTGGGCGCATACGCTTAGTTGGTGTCAACACCCCAGAACGTGGACAGCCAGGATACCAAGAAGCAAAAGATTTCGTAGAGGAAATGTGCCTAGGTAAAACAGTCCATTTAGACATTGATGATGTTAAAAATCGTGACAAATATGGTCGAATACTCGCCGTAGTTTACGTGGATAATGTGAACTTAAACGCGGAATTGCTCAGAAGAGGATACGCCGAAATAATGTACATACCACCCTCAGAATTCAACCCATACGCATGGGCTTAACAAAAAAATGTTTAATGGCCGCTAAAAAGGCCCCACTTTTAACCTCAAAATGTCATGAGTTTTCAATATATCCTAAGAAAAAGTATATATAATAAAATGTGAAACTCTTATAAGAGGAGAGGTTCTAAAATATGATAAATTTCACGGTTTATCATATTTTAGGAATATACTTCTCAGAATGGGCATCATGCTCACAAAAAAAGTATTAGAGGGGGAAAGATGGATAAAAAGTTTTTACTTTCTATACTTGCTGTGATGGTACTTCTGACTTCTTGTTTTGGATGTATTCAATGGCCGCCCATTACCCAACAGAATAATACTACAAATCCTCCTATAGTTATCCAAAGCGGTGATGGGTCCTCTGGAGACTCACGATCTTCAGGAGCCCAAGAATGTCCGAACTGTGGATATTATCCATGGTACGTGGGTACAAGGTGTCCACAGTGTGGATATGGAGACGATGATGGCCTATTAGTTTGTCCAAACTGCGGATCCTATAGTTACCATGCTAGAGGTACTGCTGGCTACGGAGATCCCAACGGCTATTGTTCAAATTGTGGATATCGTATATACCAATAGATGAAATTTTATGGGAGATTATCCCCCCCTTTGCATGTTTTTTATAAGTTGAAGGATTTTATGAGTAGTTCTTCGTTGACGAAACCCGCCCTGAATACTTCACCTGTGCGAAGATCGTTGATGAAAACCTCAGCCGGGGCGAACATCCCCTTATCTATCTTGTAGAAATCGTAATCAGCCTCTTTAAATATTTCATAGAATGGTCTGCCATAGTCTTTGGAAGCTGATGATGGAAGATTCTCTGCGAGGGATTTCAGATCGTCACCCTCATCTGATTGGATATAATAATATGTACGGCCCCCGAAGAGCACAGCATCATTTGTTTTACCCATTGCCTTCAGTCCATCAGGGTCTACTGGTGCTATTGGTGCTATGCCAGCAGCATATTTCACCTTTTTAACATCAAAATCTAGAGCTTCCAGCATCTTATAAGTGCCGTTTTCAACAACTCTACCGGAAATTTGTATGGAACCCACAATTGATGCGGTTGGTGCTACTAAAGCATAAACATTTTCGGTTGAAACTCCACATTCCTTGGCTATGTTCTCTGTAACGTCCTCGTCTGGTAATTTGTCACTCTCAAGGGCTATTATCGCGATTTCAGCATCATCCTCATAATCTATCTCTTCGTACGTTTCACTTGGTTTCTTGGATAGTGCGCGGGCCGGGCCTGAGCCCAATGCAAAAAAGTCTCCGACGTTTACAGCCCACCCTGCCTTTTGGGATCCTAGGGTTGAAATGGCTGGGAAGTCTGTTTTCACTTTTACTGATGGTAGAGCTAATCTTTTAGAGAGGTCTGCTGGTATTGATATGCCCACACTCGCAAGCCCTCCAAGACAAACTTTGGTGTAAAGTTCACCGGCTTTTATACTCCCTTCCACATTCACTCCACAATCTAGGATTGTTGAACCATTATCTAATCTTTGCACTTTAATTTTAAGGTCATCTGCCTTGGATATCATTTCATCAACGATTTTTTTAGCCCTTAAATTTACACTTACCATATTCTATCACCTCGATATCATTTTTTGAGCTTCTTCAAGGTCTGTTTCGTATATGTGGGCGCTTATAGAATGGATTGTTATTGGGCCTACCTGGGCTCCCGTTTCTTCCGCAACATGCTTTGTAAGGTATGCTAGGCCTACTGCGTTGGGGAACCATGCGCCGTAGATGTCGTGGGATCTCCAAACTCCAGTTGTGTGCATTTTACCATCCCTGATTTTGAAGTCTATGAGTATCATGCATGGTACTTCGTCTTCTCTCGAATCTATCCTTGGATCCCATGTTATCATTGTAGCTCGCCTGGTCTTTCTGAAATTTTTAAGCCTTTTTATGGCCTCTTCTACTTGGTCGACGTTGAAGTGGTCTCTTAGTCTGTTACCATAGGTGTATGTGAAGCCTGGGTTGTTTGGTGTGAGGAATTGGTTTGCGTATTCTTTGAGTTTTTCACCAGTCCAGAAGTATCCTTTTGGGACTTCGACTTCTTCGCTTATCTGGTAGAAATTTGTTTTGAATGGTGTTTGGATTTCTACTATTGCATTGAGAATTTCCAATGTCATGGAACCTCTTTCGTCTTTTATTGGTTCGCCTTCTTCGAGTATCTTCTTTAGGAGTTTTTGCCATCCGTCTTTAATTTCATTGGCTGTTATCTTGTAGGGCATTGGCCGCCTCCACCATGTTTTTGAGTTTGGAGAACGCAACGTTCCTTGGAAGTTTTCTCATCCCACAGTCTGGATCTATGATGATTTTTTCTTCTCCAATTATTTTTATACCTTTTTTGATGAGCTTTTTTATTTCTTGTATGGTCTCTATTTTTTGGCTTTTTGTATTAATGCATCCGAATCCTATCTTCTTCTTTTTTATTTCAAAGTCATTAATGATTTCTAGGTTTTTGGGAGTTCCTGCGAATTCACAATCTATTATTTCTACGTTAAATTTTAGAAGATCCCCAAAGACTTCTTCTATATCCCCGCAAACATGCAATGCTACTGGTACATTTATAACGTTTGATATCCTTTTAACTGCTTTTTTAGCCGTTTTAATATTGACGATACCAGTGGATAGGAATGGTTCATCTATTTGTATCATTGACGCTCCAGCCTCTTCAAGATATGATGCCTCTCTCTTTAAGGCTTCTGCCATGTCCATTATCGCCTTTTTTTTATCTTCTGGATTATAGAAGCCTTCAATCCTTGATGAGTAGACTAGTGTGCTGGGGCCTGTGATTATACCCTTAATCTCTTGTTCGCCTCCAAGCTTTTTAATGACTTTCTGGGAGAATTTGAGGTCTTGAGCTCCTATAGGGTTCTGGGGTGGTAATATTCTTGTTATTATCTTTGATGTGCTATTGTCGACTTTCATTCCGGGGATTTTCGACGCGAAGATGCTTATCATGTCCCCTCGTACTTGTCCATCAGAGATTATATTTATACCTGCTTTTAGTTGGTCTTTAACTGCTATTTCAATTGCATGTTTGTAAGGATCATAGAATCCTAAGATGTTTAATAATTTTTCTCTCCAGTTTCTTGGTTTAGATGGTTGGCTTGGATAACTTCCAACTACCGTCGTTAATATAATTTGCACCCCCCATGAGGTTTATTTTATCGCAACCCTTTCTATTTTTTTTATTTCCTCATCTTTTACAGGTATTTCGACTACTGCAGTCCCGTAACAGGGTTTTGTATAAGGTATCATGACTGTTTTCTTTTCCTTGTTGATACCGATGGGTATTGGGGGTATCCCTATAAGTCTTGCTCCGAGGATCTTTTCACCAGCCTTCACATATAGAACCTCCTGGGCTCTTTCTTTGATCAGTTTCGCACATTCTCTGAAACCTGCCTTTGAAATATGGATTCTATAATCTTCTGATTGCTGTAGATAAGTTTCGAGACAAAATGACATTTTAATCCTCCAATTCCTCTAGGAGTTTATCTATGCGCACCTTCAATGGGTTGGGGTTGTGATGAGCTCTTACAGATACTATATGAGAGTCCGTGTTCTCTTTAACCTCCCTTTCAAGAATGTTTAAAATCTTCGCATCCCTTCCAAATATTATCGCTATAGATGGAATCTCTAGTATACTTTTAAATGTTATGAAATATGCTAGGGCAGCGTCGTTGTGTATAAAACCGAATAATAGATCATATTTACCCTTTGAAAGACTATCAAGGGTTGAGTCAAGATCTGAAGTCTTATCCAGGTATGATCTGGCGGGATCTGCCACTTCAAGCAATCTTAAAGCGGCTGGATTAGCAGTTACTGTTACACTATAATTTTTCTCCTTGAGTTTATGTGAAAGGTATAAAGCAAGAGGTGCTTGTATAGGAGATTCAGGGCAACCTAGGAATATTAAAGCCTCTTTCATCAGTTACACTTCCTTTATTTTAACCACATGGGCGACTATCAATGAACTTAAAAATATGAATGTCAAGAGTGCTGTTCCATTAATGCTCCTATTAACAATGAAAAGGCCTATAATGGCCTGAGATATAAATGCTACCAGGGAACCTATAAGGAGGGCCTCCCTTCCAAGATAACTTTTCAATCCCTCCTCCCTCTTAGATCTGTAAATTTGAAGCAATTTGAAACCTAATATTATGATACCGAGACACCAGAGCAAGAAAAAGAACAATGTAAGGTATCCGAAGTCATAAGCCCAACCAAATATCCCAGGTAGCATATAATCTATTACATCCTTCTTGCTTACTAATACACCGTAGAATATGGGTAATGGTAACCCGAAGAATAATATCAAGGATAACGGCAAGGAAATGTATCCATCTGCGAAACCTTGGGACGCATCCCCCCAATATGATGAAGATGGATCGTGTCCAATAAGATAAGTGTTCTTAAGAACCATCTTTATGCTTGGAATAGCATTTTCCTCTAGCCTTGTTATCCTAAGATAGGGGCTTAAAATGGGCATTTGAAAAATCCTTGAAACTAATTCAAGGGAGCCGAATGCTACTATAACTATTAAGATGAATAATATAATCCTTTTAAATGTGAAGACCGATTCCCTTCGGAACGATTTTGAGATTATGATCAGACCTATGAATAATCCAAGAAGCCATAAAAGGAGGAACGACCTGTGCATCAACCCCCCAAATATTGTTATACCAACTATTATGAGGTATAAGAATCCTCTCAAACCTCTAACATCAACACCTGCATCTTCCATCATGTTTATAGCTGCTAATGCAGTTATCATCGTCATAAGCGCTAGAGCCCCGAAAGGGTGAGTGTACTCATGTTGTCCAAATGATGTGAAAAGAGAGATCACATCTATCCCAAATATCACATTGAAGATAACACCAAGAAGGAGACAAAGGAAGAGTACAAATCCTAGTGAAATAGGGGCAAGATTAATTAGGAATATTATGCCAACGTACAATATTATCGCTACTTCAATTATCAGTTGAAGATGGTTTTGAGGGATTAATTGCAATCTATCCTCCCCCTTGGAACTTTAATCCCCATATGGACTAACCTCACATAAATAATTTTATCTTACAAATTTTTCAAAGAGGATCATATCCTCCCCTTCGCCATTATACCCTTCTAAAACATTCACATCCCCAATTTTTCTGGTTTCAGGACCCTTGTAATCCTTAAATCCATGCTTCCTGTAGAAAGATATTGCTCTCCTGTTTATTGGTTTTGTTATAAGGGATATTTTCCTAACATTCTTCCTTTTAACTGTCTCTATAAATTCTTTTAAGAGTTTGGATGCTATGCCATAACCTCTAAATCTTGGATGAACACATAAAAGATGTATATAAGCCTCCTTTGGGTTGTCCTGTGATATGAATCCTAGAAGGAATCCTACTATACTATGGTCTTCTTCGGCTACAAATGACGTGCTTGAGAAAAATTTCGTGAACAGATGATATATAGAATTTCTCTCCGTGGCCATTGGTTTACATTTCAATGCAAGTTCCGCTATACCAATGAAATCCCCTTCCTTAACATTTCTAATATTCAATATATCACCCAATGGAGGGTTAAATTTAAATAATATAATATCCAATAATTCCTTGAATATAAAAAGGGGCTGGTAGCTCAGGTTGGTAGAGCGTCGCCTTGGCATGGCGGAGGCCCCGGGTTCAAATCCCGGCCAGTCCACTACCCATCATTAACCGCATTGTAAATGTTTTCGATTATTATCTTAAATAGGTCATCTGTTTCTATTTTTGGCGGCTTTTTATCATCTAATAGCAATCTAAGGGCCAGTTTTACTATTTCATCCGTTTCAGTTGATCTGTACATTAGACCATTCTCTATGTAGAATTTATCTACGGCTAATGTTTTACCAGGGTAACATGATATGACGGGCGTTCCTAGTAGTGCGGCTTCACGATTCATTGTACCCCCAGCCCCTATCATGAGGTCACATTTTTTCATCAGACTGAAAGTATCCACTGGCGGCTTAAGGATTGTCACATTCTCATACCCCTTGAATAATTCAGCTTGTTCCTTGAATCTTGGTATGATTAGGATGTTGGCATGATCCTTAAGCATTTCAACTATAGGCGTCAAAACTGATTTGTGACAGTCCGCATCTAGATATGATGCTAAGGCAGGTTCAGGTCGCATTAGGATAGTCTTTTCTTTCTTCAGTTCCAGTTTAAGATCATGGAATATATTATCATTGTATTCGAAACTTTGAAAGTGTAAGATCTCTGACGTGCCCTTGTAACGTATTATGGAGTTTGGATCCGCACCTGTTTTTATAACATCCCAGAAGTCTATGACTTCTGGCATTATTATTTTCTCGCATAATGGTAGTGTGAGCTTATTAGCGGCTATTGCATGTTCATTATCGAGTATGTAGACACTGGGGATTTTAAGGCCAAATGTCACCCTTGGAAGTTCTATTGAATGCTTTGACACTCCAACATCAGGTTTCTCATCTATTATCAGCTTTGAGAGCTTATAAGTTCTTTTAGTGCTCTCTTCTAATTTTTCGGCTAATGAAACTCCATGTCTGCCTATTGATATGAAATCAAATCCGAATAATTTCATTAATTTGTGTATATCCCCAAATTTGCGCGTGGTTATAATGACATCTTCTCCTTCTCCTTGTAGGTATTCAATGATATCTTTGAAAAATCTTACATGGGGTGAGTTTGTTATGTCAATCCATACCTTCACATGATCACCACAAAAGATGATTACATAGCCTCTAAGATGGCTTCTATAACCTCTTCAATGCCTTCATCATTTTTTAGGCTGGTTTTTATAACCTTTACATGAGGGTTGATCCTTGATACGTCTTCTACCATTTTGTCAATGTCTGCGCCAACTGCATCTGCAAGGTCCACCTTGTTTATTATTACAAGATCAGCCTCTTTGAAGATCAGCGGATGTTTTTGGACGGTGTCATCACCCTCTGTGGCGCTTATGATAACTATTCTCATATGTGAACCAAGATCAAAATCAACTGGGCATATGAGGTTTCCCACATTTTCTATGAATAATAAATCTATTTTATCAAGTGGGAGGTCTTCCAGGCCGTGTTCTACGAGGTGGGCGTCGAGGTGGCACTCTTTACCGGTGTTAAGACCCACCACTGGGATGTTATATTTTTTAACTCTTTCTGCGTCAAATTTGCTTATAATGTCACCTGCTATCACGCCTATTGAATAATCCATATTTTCTATGAGCTTTTCTATGAGCGTGGTTTTACCTGAACCCACCGCACCGAGGAAGTCTATTGCAAAGACCCCTGCCTTATCAAGTAATCTTTGATTACGCTTTGCAAGTTTCTTGTTAGCTATTAGTATATCATTTTGTATTTCCACCTCTGCAATCTTGTGCATAATATTATTCCTCCTGTTCAATTTTTATGTTCTTGATGTTGCATTCTCTCCCATCAATTATCTTAAAGTTGCCCTTGCCACAAGATGGACATGAAATTATCGGATTATAATGGTCTAATTCATCATCAGAGCTTATCCCCCCTTTATATCCACAAGAACATTCTATCTTGGCAGGTACCAATTCAATGTTAAACTTTGCACCATCTAGTATAGTGTCTTCACTTAAAACTTCTAATATGAATTTTATCTGCTCTGGGTTAAGAAGTGTTAACTCCCCGATCTCTATTGTAACCTCTAATACTTCTATGGCATTGTTCTTCTCAGCAGCGTCAATAACTGTTTTTATAATAGCATCAGCCATTGAAAGTTCATGCAAACAAATCACACCTTTCAGAGTCTAATATAGTAGAGATTTATATTATCTATAGATGGAGTTAATATAAAGTCTATGTAGATATTAAAATATTCTTTGCAAGGGTGATCATCTTGATAATAGGGGGCTCCGCATCTCAAAATTTGGCTGCTAAAGTTGCTAATCTACTCCATGACCAATTGTGTCCAATAGAAACACATAAATTCCCTGATGGTGAAAGATACATCAGGATAAAAGGTGAAATCCCTGATGAGGTTATTGTCATCCAATCAACAGGGTATCCACAAGATGAAAATTTCATGGAATTATTTTTAATAATAAAAACCCTCAAGGATATTGGCGCCGATAAAGTGAAAGTCGTGATACCATACCTTGGATATTCAAGGCAAGATAAAAGATTTAAACCCGGAGAGGCCGTCTCTGTGAAGATAATAGCGGAACTAATAGAAACTGCAGGTGCTGATGAAGTATTCTCTATCAATTTGCATGAACATAATATAATCAGATTTTTCAACATACCAGCCCATGAACTTTCAGCCATACCTCTACTTGCAGAATATTTATCCCCAATGGTTGATGATCCCATCATAGTTGCACCTGATAAGGGCGCCTTGGCCCATGCCAAGACGATGGCTGAGATAATAGGCTGCGAATACGATTACATGAAAAAAGTGCGTATTTCACCTGAAAAGGTAGAGACATGCCTCAAAAAGTTTGATGTGGAGGGTAAAAGTGCTATAATAGTTGATGATATTATCAGTACAGGGGGTACAATTGTCAATGCAGCTAGCATATTACGCAGTCAAGGCGCTAATAAGATCAAAGTAGCTTGTGTACATCCCGTGCTTGTTGATGATGCCCTACTAAGAATATTCTCAGTTGGCGTGGATGATGTTATAGCCACTGATACCATAAAATCAGAGATTAGCATGGTATCAGTGGCTCCGCTTATAGCAGAAGCCCTAAAAGGGGATTAATGGGCTGTGGGGTTCTTTATTATACTCTTTGGCATTATATCGCTTAGCCTCTGCATCTTCTCTATTAAACTTTCTTTACCCTTACCTATGAGAGCATGCTCTAAGACATCCCCTAAGCTTTCAACAGGTATTATCTCTATTTTACCCTCATACTTCTTCTCTATCATCACATCATCCATGTTAGCCTTGGGGATGAGCACCTTTTTAATCCCTGCTTCTGCCGCGGCTTCTATCTTACCTGTAACTCCACCAACCGGTAATACATCTCCTCTTATGCTTAATGATCCTGTAAGTGCCACTGACTGGTCTACTGGTATCTCTTCAAGGGCTGATATTACTGCTGTCGCGACTGATACGCTTGCACTGTCACCCTCCACGCCTTCGTAAGCTTGTAGGAATTGTATGTGTATATCATAATTGGAAATGTCGGTACCGGTATATTTTTTGATAAGTGCACTTACATTCTGGACGGCTTCCTTGGCTATCTCACCTAGTTTACCTGTTGCTATGATCCTACCTTCTTCTTTGCTCTGTGCTGGGGCGGCCTCAGCGGCTATGGGTAATATTATACCACTACGATCCCCTATGATTGCTAATCCATTCACCCTGCCGACTTCGCTCCCATGGGATTTGAAAACGCTATATTTTTTCTTTTGGGTGATGTACCTATCTGCTATCTGTTGTTCGAGGGTTCTTGCAAGTTTCTTCGCCTTTAGCACGTGCTTTTTGGATACGAGTTCAGCCCCCTCACTTTTTGCAATATCACCAGCTGCTCTTACAAGGCCCCCAAGATCCCTTAATTTTAGGGTTAGTGAATCTTTCTTACCTGCCCTTCGCTGGGCTTCCCTTATGATCTCTTTTATGGCATCCTTGTTGAAATGGGGTATCCGCCCATCCTTTTCCACTTCTTGTGCCACGAATTGTACAAGTTTTTGCCTGTTCTCTGGGGTGTCTGGCATGGTGTCTTTCATATAAACCTCGTAGCCATAGCCTCTTATCCTTGAACGTAATGCTGGGTGCATTCCCTTGAGCACGTGTAGGTTACCTGAAGCCACGAGCACGAAGTCGCAAGGTACTGCTTGTGATCTTACCATGGCTCCACTGCTGGTTTCGCTTTGTCCTGTGATTGAATATTTCTTGTCTTGCATTGCTGTTAGGAGTTCTTGTTGTGTTTTCATCTTCATTGTACCTATTTCGTCGATGTATAGTACTCCTTTGTGGGCTTTGTGTATCATCCCCGCCTCTACTCTTTCATGTGCTGGGGTTCCAAGGCCTCCTGACTGGTATGGGTCGTGTCTTACATCACCTAGTAGTGCACCGGCATGAGCTCCGGTTGCGTCGACGAATGGTGCTGTTTTTTTCCCTTCATTGTTTATTAATAATTTTGGTACCATTACTGTTTTCTGTGGTCTCACTTGTTGTAATGCTAGGAATATTATCCCTGCTGCTATTATGGCTGCTAGGAATTGTTTGAGCATGAACCCCATTAGGAGTATGAAGCTTATTATAGCTATCATGAAAAGGTTTTTCTTTTCTTCTTGGGCTCTTGCCCTGCTTTTGTGACTCATCACAATCTTTTTACCTTCACCAGCGGGTACTGTGCTGATCACAGGATTGTTTGGGTCATCGAGGTTGGGGTAAACCAGTATATCTTGGAGTTGTTCCCTTGGTAGTAATTCTGCCATCGCCCTTGCCAGCATTGATTTTCCTACGCCTGGTTCTCCGATGAGTAGTACATTACGACGTTGCTTAGCAGCCTTTTTTATAGTTTCAACCGCTTCTTCTTGGCCTATTATCTGATCTATTAATCTCCTGGGGACTGGTATGTCCTTTGAAGTTTCATATGAAAACGATTCCTTCATGTTAGCCTTTTTAATCTCGGTTGTCATTTTTATCCAAATTCCTCCCCTATTTTGAGATTAAAAAAATAATCACTATAATACTAGGATGTTTTTCATAGGTTAAATATTTTTCTAACATTTATTTATTTTATTATTTTTTTATCTCAGCTATAAGTGCAAGTGCATTCTGTATGAATTTTTCAACTATCCTACGATACTTCTCTTCCCTGGCCCTTAACTCCTCCTCCATCTTCTTTCTATCAGTGATATCCCTTATAATGGATGTAATATAGTTTTCCCCATTGAAAGTCCATGGAGTTAGTGACATTTCCACTGAGATAATAGTTCCATCAGCTCTTCGACTCTTAGTCTCGAATATTTTGCCTGCGAGTGGATGCTTACCCTTCCTCTTGAATTTATCCATCATCTCCTTAAAATCTTCATGAAATTCGGATGGTATTATAAGGGTAAGTTCCTGGCCTATGATTTCATCACGTTCATACCCGAATACCCTATAGAATGAGGGGTTAGCCTCGAAAATCCTGCCATCCTCATCAACTATGAGTATGGCATCAGCAGTAGATTCAAAAACGGACTTAAACCCTTCTAACAATTTTTCACTGGGTTTCATTGACAAGAATATCCTCCCATCCTCGAGTGGGACGCATGTCACAAGCACAGGTATAATAGAACCATCAACCCTAAGATCCGTATGTAAATCCTCAACAAACCCCCCTAAAACGCTAGTATCCAAAATATCCCCAAGATTAATCCTCTTTAATCTATCCTTTGGCAGGCCAATTAATTTTATGAATTCCCTATTATATTCTTCTATAACAGAATCTCTTACTATGAGATTAGCACCTTTAGAATATTCAAAAAAGATATCTTCAAGGCTGGGAGATTCCATGAAATCAACCTCACTACTTTTTTATTTTAAAATATTGGATATATATACCTAACAGTCATTGGGGGATACTCATCATATGAGCGCAAAGTGTATAATGATCCAAGGAACATCATCAAGCGCTGGTAAAAGTGTCATGGTAGCTGCACTTTGCAGGATATTCGCAAAGAAGGGATACAGGGTTGCGCCATTCAAATCACAGAATATGTCACTCAACTCTTACACAACAAATGAGAACAGGGAGATAGCAATGGCACAGGTTCTGCAAGCAGAGGCCGCAGGCGTCGAACCATCACATCACATGAACCCCATACTATTAAAACCCAAGGAAGATTTCATATCACATGTTATAATCCATGGAAAACCAGCAGGGAACATGAACTTTTATGATTATCAGAGGAAATTCCGAAAAAAAGCCTTAAAAGCCATAAAAGAATCCCTAGACCATCTAAGAGAAAATTATGATCTTATAATCATCGAAGGTGCAGGTTCACCAGCAGAGATCAACATGCGCCAATACGACCTAGCAAACATGGAAATAGCACATTTAGCAGACGCAGACGTGATACTAGTAGCCGACATAGACAAAGGAGGCGTATTCGCATCCATCGCAGGCACATTCATGCTACTAGACAAAAAAGACAGAAAAAGGATAAAAGGAGTGATCATAAACAAATTCAGGGGAAACCTAGACATACTATTGCCAGGGATCAAAAAAATAGAAGAAATAACCAAAGTCCCAGTACTTGGAGTCATACCCTACGATGAAAACCTCAAATTGCCAGAAGAAGACTCGGCCTCACTATCAGAGAGAAAATACAAAAGTAAAGGAAAAATAAAAATAGGAGTTTTAAGACTGCCAAGAATATCTAACTTCACAGACATAGACCCGCTAGAATATGAAAAAAACGTCTCAATAAAATTCATAGAAGCAGAAGACACACTCCACGGATTAGATGCCATAATAATACCAGGGACCAGGAACACAATAAACGACCTCCTATTCCTAAAAGAAAAAGGATTCCACGATGAAATAAACGATCTTAAAGATGAAAGCTTGATATTTGGGATCTGCGGAGGATTCCAAATGCTAGGCAAAAAAATAATAGACAAGGATCATAGAGAATCACAACATGGAAGCATGGAAGGCCTAGGACTTTTAGATTGTAAAACAGAATTCACAGGCGCCCCAAAGATAATAACACAAAGCCAAGGAAAAATAATAGGCCATGGAATATTCCAAGGATTAAAGGGCGTCCAAGTCAAAGGTTACGAACTCCATGAAGGCACAACAATCCTAGGAGACTCCGAACCCTTAATACTCTTAAAAAAGGGTTGCGGTAACATGCCAGGAAAAAAATTTGATGGGGCAGTTGAAGGGAACATTGCAGGAACATACCTACATGGCATATTCCACAACCTAAAATTCCGCAGATACTTCACAAACATACTCCGCGAAAGAAAAGGCCTAGAAAAAATACCCTACAATATAGACGAATTCAAAGATAATACAAGATTTTCCATAGAAAGACTAGCAAAGACCGTGGAAAAAAACATCAACCTAGAATTCATAGAAAAACTAATAGAATCAAGCCACTAAAAAAGGCCTTGCTATCGTGAAAAGCACGAAGATTGTCACGATTATCCCCATGATAATAAGTGGAATTCCACTCCTTGGAATATCCCGCAACTTCACAAAACCCGTCCCATGGGCCATGGCCACCGTAGGATCTGCTGTAGGTAACATGAAAGAAAGTGAACATGCTATCGCAACAGGCACAGCATAAATACCAACAGGTAAATGCTGCGTATGGGCAAGGGTGACAGATAAAGGCACAAGTATAGCTGACAAGGCTATATTAGACATAACCTGTGTTATACTAACAGCCAAAACCATAAGGACAAGTGTTATAATCAATGGGTTAGGAGATCCTAAGGTCACTATTATATCCTTTATAAGCCACTTAGCAGCCCCAGTATTTAAGAGGGCGGAACCAAGTGAAAGAGCACCACCAAAGAATATTATAAGCCCCCAGTCAATGTTCTTCTGCACATCTCTCCAATTTATCACACCCGCGAAAATGAAAAGCACACCAGCTATAAGAGCCACAGAATAACTATCTATGCCTGTCCAACCAGCTGTAACCCAAAGTACTATCGCAAAGAATAATATTAGGAGGGTTATCTTCTCATCACGTTTCATTGGCCCGAGCAAATTGAGTTTATCATCAACGGTTTTGTTCTCTGTGCCATGGACTTCTGGTGGGAAAATCTGGAGTAAAATCTTCCAGATTATCAGCATGAGTATTATTGAAAGTGGAAATCCGAATATCATCCAGTTTAGGAATGGTATTTTCGTGTAGGCTGCTGCCATAAGGTTAGGAGCTGTTCCTATCTCTGTTGCGAGTCCACCTGCCAAAGAACCGAATGATGCTCCAAGGATCATGCTCTTGGCGAAATTGCTTTCACCATTCTTTGCACTTTTACAGCCCATTAAGCCGATTATCTCTTTTATGACTGGGAGTAACATTGCAAATGCCACAACATTTTCGATCCAAGCAGATAAGAGGCCCGTTGAAAATATGCTCACAAATAATGTCCTCTTAGGGGAAATTCCAAGCTTTGAAAGGAGTGTGTATGTTAATCTAAGTGCGAGTCCGCTCTCTCTTATCGCATCCGCCATTATAAAGCCGCCTATTATAAGAAATATTATAGGATTTGCAAATCCTATAACCGCATCTTCAAAACTTTGAATACCAATTAGTGGCTGTATAAATAATATGATCATGGAAGTCACAGCTAATGGTACAACCTCACTAATCCACATAAGGATGGCGAAAACTAATAATGACAAGGCGGCATGGCCAGAAGATCCAATCCCAGGCAATGGTATAAGATAAACTACTAAAGCTAATAATATGCTTATCAAAAGATAAAAATGATCCTTCGTGCTGGCCATCATTGACACCAACTTTAAATGGTATCCTTTTTTTATATATAAATGTTTCCATGATACGGGGGGAAGTAAGGGCATGAAAACTGTCCATAAAATAATTTTTAAAAATTCAAAGGATATGGATGAAATCACCAACGAGAGCGTGAACTTTGTACTCACATCACCACCATACCCCATGATAGAGATATGGGATAATCTCTTCTCATCGTTTAATCCTCAAATAGGTGAAGCCCTCAAAAACGGGGAGGGGATGAAAGCATATAATCTCATGCACAAAGAACTAAATAAGGTCTGGGATGAAATAGATAGGGTGATATCTCCTGGGGGGATTGTTTGCATCAATATAGGAGATGCCACGCGGAAAATAGGAGATTCTTTCAAAGTTTACGCAAACCATTCCCGTATAATATACTATTTTGAAAAGAAAGGTTACAATATTCTACCACTTATTATTTGGAAGAAGGAGACCAACAAGCCAACAAAGTTCATGGGTTCTGGCATGCTACCACCAAATGCCTATGTCACGCACGAACACGAATATATATTAATATTCCGGAAAGATGGTCCCCGCCAATTCAAAACAGAAAAGGAAAAAGAGAAAAGGAGGAATAGTGCATACTTCTGGGAAGAGAGAAACGAATGGTTTTCTGATATATGGACTGATTTAAAAGGCACCCCACAAAAATATGAGAATATGAAAAGAAAAACAGCAGCATACCCTCTGAGATTAGCATATAGGCTGATAAACATGTACTCAGTCCAGGGTGACACCATTTTAGACCCCTTCCTGGGTACTGGGACGACAATGATAGCTGCAATGTGCGCTGCCCGTAATTCAATAGGATATGAGATCGACACCAATTTTAAGAATATAATAGAAACGCGAATAAAAAAGGTTAAAAAACTATCAAGGAAACTCATCAGTGAGCGCCTACAAAAACATCTAAACTTGATCAAAATGAAAAATACTAGATATAGGTCGAAATATTATAGTTTCAATGTTATGACAAAACAGGAACGAGATATATTATTCCACATAATAAAAGGAATTGAAAAAGATGATGAAAACAAGTTCAAAATAACCTATAAACCCTTGAAAATTTGTTCATGATTTGTATTTCTTCTCAAATCTCCTCCAAGACTTTGCAATGTAAGGTTCACACTTATCGAGTTCACTGAGCAGACACATTCTTATAGTATCGGTCTTTATCTCCTCCTTACCCTCCAATTTCCGGGTTACAGTCTCATATATCTTATCTATTATCTCTCTTTTCTCTTCGAGACTATAACCCGCATCAATGGTAGCCTTTTCAAGAGATGCTCTGATCTTCGAAGGCTTATATGGTTCCAATCTCCCTCTTCTCTTTATAACCCTCATCATTCTTCACCATCCACATGAAACAATCTCATGAGGTTTTCTGGTATTAGGCTGGGCTCTAATCTCTTAACCTCCAACCGCTAGGGTTTCACGAAGCCTCTACCCTTCACCGTCCATCAAGACACTAAATTATATTCTATTTTTGGACATATTTAAACTTAACATATCAATCCTCCTTCTTCTATCCACTTTTCCACGACGGGATCTCCAAACAACAGAAAAGACAAAAACATTATTCTGAATTCTAAAGACAATGATCTTAAAATTAGACTATATTCAGTAATTTTTATATTTCATGTTACTATATTAGGTTCATAGAAATCTCATCGGTGTTCTATAATGCCAGTCATAACACTCGAATATGAGGATCTGAAAGAACTAGGGATAGATATAACCAAGGACAAACTTATTGATATTCTCCCCATGATGGGCAGTGACATCGAAGAATTCGACGAAAAAAGTGTAAAGGTGGAATTTTTCCCCAACAGGCCAGATCAACTTTCGGTGGAAGGTGTTGCAAGAAGCCTTAAAGGTTTCCTAGGCCTTGAGAAAGGTTTGCCATCCTATAAGGTTAAAAAATCCCAGATGAAAGTCTATGTAGATAAGAGTGTGACAAGTATAAGACCCTATATTGGGATGGGCATCGTTAAAAATGTTAATTTTAATGATAAAAAGTTAAAGCAGGTTATGGAGTTCCAAGAGGATCTACATTGGGTCATAGGAAGAGACAGGAAAAAAGTGGCCATAGGCATACATAACCTTGACGTGGTGGAGGCTCCATTCACCTACAAAGCCGTTAAACCAGATGAGGTGAAGTTCACTCCACTTGATTGTGACCATGAAATGACACCAGCCCAAATACTCAGAGAACATCCAAAAGGTGTGGAATATGCCCATCTTTTGGAAAAATTTGATCGTTATCCTCTAATCATTGACAAGGACGGGAAAGTCCTCTCAATGCCACCTATAATTAATGGAGAGCTTACAAAACTCACAGACGACACTAGTAACATCCTAATAGACGTCACAGGGACTGACGAGCGTGCTGTCATGCAAACATTGAATATAATCTGCACTTCCTTCGCAGAATCCAATGGCAAAATAGAAAGCCTCAAAATATCCCGCCCCGAAAAAGAACTTGAAACACCAAATCTAACAGCCAAAACAAAAAAATTAAAGGTCTCGAATGTTACAAGGATAATAGGAATAAAACTCGATTCAAAGACCATAATAGATCTTCTAGGAAAGGCTAGGATGGACGCAGAGACCATATCAGAGGATGAAATTAAAGTTAAAATTCCACCCTACAGAGTCGATATACTCCATGAAGTCGACATCATCGAAAACATTGCAATACAATACTGTTTCAATAATATCAAACCTGAAATCCCAGCGATCCCAACCATAGGAGAGGAAGACCCGTGGTATGCGATTGACAAGTTCATAAGAGAAATCATGATAGGCCTTGGCTTCCAAGAGATCATGAGTTTGATGTTAACCAACGAAGAAAATCATTACCATAAAATGAGACTTAAAGAAGATGAAAGAGTTGAAGTGGCCCAGCCAATATCCACAGATAGGACAATGATAAGAAAAAGCTTACTTAATAGTCTGCTAGAATTCCTAGAAGCTAACAGGCATGAAGACTTGCCACAGAAAATATTCGAGATAGGCGACGTAGTATACATCGACAAGACCCAAGAGACAAACACTCGACTAGTTAAGAAACTTGCAGGTGCTATAATACACTCAAATGCCAATTTCACCGAAATAAAATCCACAGTAGCGGCTATAATAGAAAATCTTGGATACAAATTCCAAATAGAACCCATGGATCATCCATCTTTTATAAAAGGTAGATGCGCCAAAGTAGAAGATAATGGGTTGACAGGGTTTTTCGGAGAATTACACCCGGAGGTTATAACCAACTTCAAATTAGAATACCCTGTAATCGCTTTTGAAATAACATTCCCCGCCAGATAAAATCACGGGGTTTATCTGCCAATTATTGTGACTCTGACTCTGCGCCTTCTTGGACCATCAAATTCAACAAAGAATATGCTCTGCCATGTACCAAGATCTAGGGAACCACCAATAAGGGGTATGCTCTGACTACCACCTATGATCATCGCCCTTAAATGGGAATCTGCATTATTATCAATGGCATTATGCCCATATGATCCGCCCATAGGTATCAACTTTTCAATAACCTTCTCAAAGTCTCCAAGAAGCCTTGATTCATTTTCGTTTATGAAAATGGCTGAGGTAGTGTGTCTCGTGAAAACATTCACGATACCATCACTGATATTCGAAGCCTTCACAATATCTTTCACCTTCTGTGTTATGTTCACAAGTTCCATCCTCTTTGAAGTCTTTATGTTTATTTCATCCGAAAACATTTCCAATATGATCAAACCTCCTATCTCTTGTTGGATAAGCGTGAAGTCAACTTGTAAAGGAAGCTTTTTTCATGATAAAATGCATGATGAGGGCAAAGCTCCATGCAGCATAAACAATTCACACACTTTTCATAATCAAATACTGGAGATGATGTGCCCTTAGTAAGGGCGCCAGTGGGGCAAGCCTCTACACACACACCACAATTTTCGCAATTTCTATCATCAATGGCAGGCCTAGACCACCAAAACTTTAAAAGTGTTCTAGCTAACCTTGAAGGTAAAAATTCAAGGGCATGATATATATTCGAGGGCCATTTGAAATCATCTAATATTGTGGGTTCCTCCCCTATGATTTTAATATTACTTAAACCTTTGCCAAGTCCCCTTTCTATCGCTATCCTATTAGATGGTATCATATATGGATCCATTCCAAGGATGTGGGGGATGTAAACGTCTAACGCTACTGTATCATTTGATGCTAGTATGATTCCAAGTTTTCTTGGATTGCCTCCTGATGGGCCGTTGCCTTCCATTCCAATTATACCATCTACGATTGTTAGGTTTGGTTGTGTGAGCTCATATATGTCAACTATTCTTTCACTGAATTCTGATGGTCTTGGGTATTTTCTATGGTAATCTGTTTTCCTGGCTCCTGGGATAGCCCCGTACATGTTCTTTATGGCGCATGTTAATATTGTTAGGTTGTGGGTTTTTATCTTCGGGAGGTTAACGATAAAATCGCATTCGAGTATAGGTTTTGCTATGGGATATTTTTCTGATTTGAACTTCTTGATGTATGATCCCGTTGATTCAAAATTTAATAGTTTGATACCTAATTTTTTGCTTATAGTTTTCATCCCAGTTTTTTCCCATAGGTTTTCTAGGTTGGTGTAGGGGCTTCCTGGACTGTCACCTATCATGACATTCACATTTTTTTCGAGTAGTATTTTTGCTGTGGCTTCTACAATTGTTGGGTGTGTTGTTATCCCCTCTTCTGGTGATGCGCTCATTAGAAGGTTTGGTTTGAGGAGTACATGGTCACCTTTTTCTAAATCTTCAAATCCATTTATATTCTCGATACATTCTCTGATGGCCCATTGGACCCTTGAGGGATTGTATGATGTGCATTTTTTCACTGCTATCAATGATTTCAATTATGCCCCCCCTATTGGGTTTTTTGGAAGTGTTTGTGGATTTTCTCAGCGAGTTTCCTGTTTATCCCCTCTACTTGGCTTAGCTCTTCTATACTAGCACTTTTAATAGCCTCTGTGCTTTTGAAGTGTTTTAGTAGTCTCATTTTCCTCTTGGGTCCTATTCCTCTTATTTTATCGAGTTGAGAAGCTCTAAAGTTTTTATTTCTGATTTTGCGATGGTATTCGATGGCGAATCTGTGAGCTTCGTCCCTGACATGTTGTATGAGGTGTAGAACCTTAGAATTTCTTGGTAGTTTTATTGGACTCGTCGAATAGGGTGTGTATATTTTTTCATCTTTTTTAGCGACTCCTATAACCGGTATTTTAACTTTTAATGATTCAAGGACGCTTAAAGTTGAATTTAATTGTCCTCGACCACCATCTACTATTATGAGGTCTGCTTTTGTCTCATTTTTTGAGTATCTTCTTTTGATGATTTCGCGGAGCATGGCATAGTCATCAGGTCCTTTTGTGTGTATCTTGTATCGTCTGTAAAGGCCCTTTGCAGGCTTTCCATCTATAAATGTCACCATGGATCCTACTGGCGCCTCTCCACTAATATTTGAAATATCGTAGCCTTCTATCCTCTTGGGGTGTTTTGGGAGTTTGAGTTGCCTTTTTAATTCAGCTAGGATCCTATGGGTTTCTGTTTTTTCTTTTGAAAGTTTTTGGACGCTTTTAACCGCAACTTTTAAAAGTTTTAGGTCAGATCCTCCTCTGGGGGTTCTGATTTTAATTTTAACCCCCTTTAGGTTGGATAACCATTCCTCTAATAGTCCTTTCCTGTTTATAGTATATTCTGTGATTATTTCTTCTGGTATTTGATGTGGTGTTGAATAGTATTGTTGGATAAATGCTGATAATATCTCTTCAGGAGGTTCTTCACTGATATTATCCATGGTTAAATCTTCTTTACCTATGATTTTCCCATCTTTGACGTGTACTATCATGATATGCGCTTTATCATTGAATCTAATAGCTATAATATCTTTGTCTATACCTCTAGTGAATGTGGTTTGTTCTTTTCCCATGACCTCTTTTAATGATATTATTTGGTCCCTTAGTGTTGCTGCTTTTTCGAATTCTAAATTTGATGCTGCATCTTCCATTTCCTCTTCCAATTCTTCTAATATGTCCTTGTATTGTCCTTGAAAGAAGAGCTCCACTCTTCTGATCATCCGCATGTATTCATTCCTTGAAATATTACCGGTGCATGGACTGTAACATAGGCCCATCTGGTTGTTAAGGCATGGTCCGTCCATTCTTTTACAGTCCCTGATCTTAAATAAGGATTTTAGAAATTTAATCATTTTTTTCGCGGCGAATGTGTTCGTGAAGGGTCCGAGGTAGGCTCCGTCGGATGTTATTCTCCTTGTTATTGTTATTCTCGGATATTCTTCGCTGGTAATTTTAATGTAAGGGTATCTCTTATCATCCTTGAGATGGATATTATAAGGTGGTTTATATTTTTTGATAAGGTTGCTCTCAAGTATTAGAGCCTCCCTTTCAGTGTTTGTTAGGATATACTCTACATGGTCTAGGTGTTTTCTCATGTTTTTTATTTTTGGATTATCTGTAGGCTGGAAATATGATCTCACACGTTTTCTCAAGGATATTGACTTTCCGATATAGAGTATGTTACCCTTTCTATCCTTTAGGATGTAAACTCCTATTTTATCTGGGAGATCCTCAACCTTTTTAACAGCCACTGCCAATTATAACCCCCACCTAATCTGGAACCAATACCCCATAATGATTATATATGATGCCGCGAATATACTTTTTTAGTATATTCTTGGTTTTTGTCAGTGATTTGATGATGAAATTTAGATTAAAATCAGATTTCGAGCCCAAAGGGGATCAGCCCAAGGCTATCAAGGAATTAGTTGATGGGGTAAAGGAAGGTTTAAGGGAGCAGACACTTCTTGGGGTCACGGGATCTGGTAAAACGTTCACAATAGCAAATGTTATAGAGGAGGTTCAAAAGCCGACTTTAATCATCTCCCATAATAAGACACTAGCTGCCCAATTATACGAGGAATTTAAGGAGTTTTTTCCAGATAATGCAGTAGAATATTTTGTAAGCTATTATGATTATTACCAGCCAGAAGCTTACATCCCACAGACAGACACTTACATAGACAAGGAAGCTTCAATAAACGATGAGATAGATTTGATGAGACATTCCACCACACAATCTCTCCTCACAAGGGATGATGTTATCGTGGTCTCTAGCGTATCATGTATCTACGGTATAGGAGCCCCATGGGACTACGGGGAATCCACGCTCTCACTTAGCGTGGGATCCCAGTTAGATAGGGAGGAAGTTTTATCAGAGCTCGTGCACATGCAATATGAAAGAAATGATATAGAATTCGACAGGGGACAATTCAGGGTCCGCGGAGATATACTAGAGGTTAACCCAGTCCATGGGATGCCCCCAATACGCATAGAATTTTTTGGAGATGAAATAGACTCCATATCATTCATACACCCCACCAAGGGTGAAAGAATAAAAAACCTAGAAAAGGTAACCATATTCCCAGCCAAACACTTCATAATATCAGAAAATCGCATGGAAAAGGCCATAGAATCCATAGAAGAGGAACTTGAGGAAAGATTGAATGAATTAAAGGGTCAGGGGAAACTTTTAGAAGCTCAGAGACTCGAGCAGCGCACAAGATTTGACATAGAAATGTTAAAGGAAATGGGTTACTGTCCAGGTATCGAAAATTATTCTCTACACCTTAGCGGGCGCAACTGGGGTGATAAACCCTACACATTACTCGACTACTTCCCAGAAGATTTCCTAACAGTCATAGACGAGTCACATGTTACAATACCACAAATAAAGGGAATGTACAAGGGTGACAGATCACGTAAAGAAACCCTCATAGAGTATGGTTTCAGATTACCCTCAGCATTAGAAAACCGTCCCCTCAAATTCAAGGAATTCCAAGAAAGCATAAACCAGATAATATATGTCTCGGCAACCCCAGGAGAATATGAACTTTCAAGAAGCCAAAAGGTTGTTGAACAGATAATAAGACCCACGGGACTCGTAGACCCCAAAGTCATAGTAAGACCGGTCCAAGGACAAGTAGACGACCTCCTCTCTGAGATAAACAATCGCATTAAAAGGGGTGAACGTGTACTCGTAACCACACTTACAAAGAGGATGGCCGAAGACCTCACAGACTATTATTCAAAAATGGGTATCAAGGTAAGATATCTACATTCTGAAATAGACACTCTCGAGAGAGTTGATATCATCAACGACCTCCGCATAGGAGAATTCCATTGCCTCATCGGAGTCAACCTATTAAGGGAAGGATTAGACTTGCCAGAAGTTTCACTAGTAGCTGTTCTAGACGCTGACAAGGAAGGATTTCTAAGATCTGAAACATCACTCATCCAAACAATTGGTAGAGCAGCCCGCCATGTTAAAGGTGAAGTCATATTATATGCTGACAAACTCACAGACTCTGTAAAGGCTGCGGTAGAAACCACTAACAAGAGGAGGGAAATGCAACTCGAATATAACAGGAAACATGGCATAACCCCAAAGAGTGCTAAGAGAAGCCTCAAAGTCAAAAAAGAGAAGATAAGAGTAGAAGATTTGGATGAACTTCCAGAGGATGAAGTTAAACTTATCATAAAAGATCTTGAAGAAGAGATGAAGAAAGCTGCATCAAACCTCGAATTTGAAAAAGCTGCTAGGATCAGAGACCAGATCCTGGCCCTTAAAGGCATCTCAAAATAAAAATTAAGGGATATAAATGGATAAAAATATCGTGATCAAAGGTGCCAGGGAGCACAACCTCCAAAATATAAACCTCAAACTCCCAAGGAACAAATTCATTGTTATAACCGGGATAAGCGGATCAGGGAAATCATCACTCGCATTCGACACAATATACGCAGAAGGACAGCGAAGATACGTCGAATCACTCTCAGCCTATGCAAGACAATTTCTAAGCCAAATGAAGAAACCAGACGTAGACTATATCGAAGGACTATCACCAGCAATATCCATAGACCAGAAAGCAACCAAGATGAACCCAAGATCCACCGTGGGGACAATAACAGAAATATATGATTACCTTAGATTACTCTTCGCACGCATAGGCAAACCACACTGTTACATCTGCGGAAAAGAAATTTCACAACAAACCTCAACACAAATAGTTGACAGGATACTTGAAGAAGAAGACGGTACAAAAATCTACATCCTAGCCCCAATAATAAAAGACAGAAAAGGAGAACATAAAAAAGTCCTGGAAAAACTCAAAAAGGACGGTTATGCAAGGGTCCGAGTAGACGGTGAAATACGCGGACTAGAAGAAGACTTCAACCTTGAAAAAAACCGTAAGCATACAATAGAAGTCGTAGTGGACAGACTCATAATACGCTCAGATACAAACTTCAGAAAAAGACTAGCAGATTCCATTGAAACAAGCATAGAACTAGGCGAAGGCACCCTAATAATCCTATACCCTGATAAGATGGAAGAAAAGGTTTTCAGCGAACATTTCGCATGTACAGACTGCGGCATAAACTTCGAAGAGATCAGTCCCAGGATGTTCTCATTCAACAGTCCACACGGAGCCTGCCCCGAATGCAATGGCCTTGGAAGCAAACTCGAGATAGACCCAGGCCTTGTAGTCCCAAACCCAGAACTCTCACTAAACCAGGGAGCCATCATACCATGGAGCAAATCTTTGAAAAAAGAAAACTACTATTATCAAATGCTTGAAGCAGTAGCCAAACATTATGAATTTAGTATGGACACGCCATTCAAAGATCTCGACCCAGAACACCAAAAAATCATATTATATGGATCCCAGGATAGGATACAATTCGTATTCAAAAGAAAGAATAGGAAATATCGGGTCAATAGAAGATTCGAGGGTGTTATCCCCCGCCTAGAAAGAATATACCTAGAAACCAAATCCAATTACATGAGAAAATACATCGGAGAGTTCATGAGTAACAGGCCCTGTCCTGCATGTAATGGTAGCAGACTCCGTCCTGAAAGTCTTGCAGTTACAATCAATGGCAAATCAATCCATGAAATAACTGAAATGTCAATTAAAGAAGCATTAGAGTTCTTCAAAAGACTTAAATTAACACCCAGAGAAGAACACATTGCCAAGGATGTTCTGAGGGAGATAAAAGAACGTTTAAAATTCCTAGTAGATGTGGGATTAGAATATTTGACATTAAGCAGGTCATCAGGGACGCTCGCAGGTGGAGAAGCCCAAAGGATCAGACTCGCCACGCAAATAGGCTCAAGGCTCGTGGGAGTGCTCTACATTTTAGATGAGCCAACCATAGGCCTCCATCAACGAGATAACATCCGATTAATCAACACCCTCAAAAAACTCAGAGACCTTGGGAACACCCTAATAGTAGTTGAACACGATCCCGAAACCATACTATCCGCTGATTATATTGTTGATATTGGCCCGGGGGCGGGTGAACATGGAGGGCGCATAGTAGCAACAGGAACTCCCGAGGATATAAAGGAAAACAAAAATTCGCTCACAGGAGCATATTTATCAGGCCGGAGAACAATACCAACACCCCCTAAAAGAAGACAAAAAAACAAATACATCACCATAAAAGGGGCTAGTGAAAACAACTTGAAAAATATCGACGTTAAAATACCATTAGGGGTATTCACATGTGTTACAGGCGTTTCAGGCTCCGGTAAGAGCACCCTAGTGAATGAAATTCTCTACAAGGGCCTGTATCAGAGACTGAACAACAAGCACATGAACCCTGGTAAACATAAGAGTATAGAAGGTGCACATTATCTAGACAAAGTTGTGATAATAGACCAGTCACCTATTGGGCGCACACCCCGTTCTAACCCTGCAACATATACTGGAGTATTCACACCTATAAGAGAACTCTTCGCCCAAACACCCGAAGCGAAAAAGAGAGGATACAGGCCGGGCAGATTCAGTTTCAACGTGAAAGGGGGTAGATGCGAAGCCTGTAACGGGGATGGGATCATAAAAATAGAGATGCATTTCCTAGCCGACGTTTACATCCCATGTGAAGTGTGTAAAGGTAAAAGATACAATGAGGAGACGCTACAGATCAAATACAAGGGTAAAAATATTGCTGAAATACTTGACATGACCGTCGAAGAAGCATTAGATTTTTTCCATAACATCCCATCAGCCAAGAATAAACTCCAAACATTATATGATGTCGGCTTAGGCTATATAAAACTGGGACAACCTGCAACAACATTATCTGGTGGTGAAGCCCAAAGAGTCAAACTTGCAAAGGAACTAAGCAGAAAAAGCACCGGTAAAACACTCTATATATTAGATGAGCCTACCACAGGCCTGCACTTTGATGATATAAAAAAGCTTTTAGACGTGTTGAATCGTCTTGTGGATGCAGGGAATACTGTGGTGGTCATAGAACATAACCTTGATGTTATTAAAATGGCCGATCATATAATAGACCTTGGACCAGAAGGAGGCGAAGAAGGAGGTAGGGTAGTCGCTGAGGGAACACCCGAAGAGGTCGCTGAATCAGGAACATATACTGGAAGGTTCTTAAAAAAGGTTATAGAATCTTCAAAACCCCCATTTGAAACAACAATCATAGAAGCAGATAAAGTCAAAGATTAACATATAGGATGCGCGGCCTTCACTTACGCTCCAACTTAACGGTGCTAAGATGTTATGGTGGCAGAGTATAAAATAAGAGTAGAGATTATACCTTTTATCTCATTTATATCCTTTATATAACACTTCCTGTTAATGCCATCATCACTATACTCGAAGAAGAATACATGTTTCTAATTGCTTTACTTGGTTTTATTCTGATTTTCCTTGGCACATATAGGTAGATATTATACACCTCTTGCAAACACGGGAGAGGGGCAAAACCTCGTAAAGACAAGAATTTACGCAAAAGTTAGGCATCCTATCTATTTATCAGGCTTAATTTTATTATTATGGTTTACATTGATCGCTGGAAACTTATATGGTCTTTTATTTTTTATCTTGTCTTTGGCAGCTCTGATCATGCGGATAAGAAAGGGAGTTCATTAAAAAATTTGGTGGAGAATACAAGCAATGCGCAAAAGAGATTCCTCGATTAATACCAAAATTTAAAGGGAAAATGAGATAGTCTCATGGCGTCCCCCCTGCCAACTCTTCGGAATGCTTCATATTCTATCCCACCACGAATGTATAACAAGCTGATATATGGCTTCGCCCTGAGCTAAGCCCAAATCCATTAAGCTATCCCCCGGTGGTGTAGATCTATTCATCCTAATGTAAACCACCCTAATATTTCTCTATCTTCGCTTTCCTTTCCATTTGTCATCCTCTGGTGGATCATCACTCCTTAAAATTATGTTCATATTCCAATAAGATCTTTTCCAGATAAATACAGCCAAAGGATCTCAAAAACTTTATTCAAAACAAAAAACATAATCCCATAACGCAGGTGTTGTAAATGGCCCGGTGGAAGAGATTATCAGAGATTACTATCAGCGAGGTACTTGAAGACCTTGGAACTTCAGATGATGGTTTAAGAGAAAAAGAGGCCAGAAGAAGGCTTGAACTGGAGGGATTAAATGAGATTAAATTCAGAAAGCCACATCCACTGCTTAGATTCATAAAACAGTTCAAGAGCCTACTCGTATACATTCTGCTAACAGTCTCTGTCTTCACCGCAATCATAGACGAATGGATTGACACAGCTGTTATAGCCGGGGTTGTAATCCTAAATTCCATCATAGGATTTATACAAGAAGGTAAAGCAGCAGAGGCCATCGAATCCCTCCAAAAATTGACTGAATCCAGTTCCACAGTAATAAGGGATAGCGAAAGGAAAAAAATCCCCTCCAAATTTCTTGTACCAGGAGATATTGTCATAATTGAAGGAGGGGAGAAAGTACCTGCAGATATAAGAGTCATTGAATCAAAAAACCTTCTGGTGGATGAATCCGCCCTCACAGGCGAATCAGTGCCGGTTGAAAAGGACAACACCCCTTTGAATGACGATGATATAGAGAAGGGTGAATTCAGGAATATCTTATTCAGCGGGACAGTCGCAACAGAAGGTAGGGCAAAGGGAGTTGTAATATCAACTGGAACAGACACAGAACTCGGGAAGATAGCAGAGAAGGTTCAAGGAGTGGAGGTTAAAACGCCACTCCTAAGGAAGATTGACGAATTTTCACGCATAATCGCAGTTACAATAATTGCAGTTGCAGCCTTTAACTTCATCACAGCACTGATATTCGGTTATGATGCCGTATTTGCTTTTTTAGCATCAACATCCTTGGCTGTTGCAGCCATACCTGAGGGACTTCCGGCTGTCCTCACAGTCACCCTGGCCCTTGCAGTGAAGGTGATGGCAGATAAAAATGCAATAGTCAGGAACCTCCCTTCAGTAGAAACTCTGGGAAGCGTTACCGTAATATGCTCAGATAAAACAGGAACCCTTACAAAGAATGAGATGACAGTCAAATGCATATATTCTGGAGGGGTCTTCTATGAGGTTGAAGGAACAGGTTACAATGAAGAAGGAAGAATAAAGCTTAAAGGTTCGGCTATAACTGAAGTTCCAAGGCCATTAAGAGATGTTCTCCTCTGCGGCCTTAATTGTAACAATGCATCTCTCGAGGGTGGCAAGCTCCATGGTGACCCCACAGAAGCTGCACTGATTGTGGCAGCTCATAAAGGTGGAATAATAGATCAGAAAGGGCGTATAGATGAAATACCCTTTGATTCATCAAGGAAGTACATGGCTGTACTCACAGATGATGGTATGATCTATGTCAAGGGATCCCCTGAAAGGGTAATTGAAATGTGCAATTATGAAACCACCTTTGATGGGATTGTTCCCATTGAAAGAGAAAGGCTCATGGTTAAACTACACGAGATGACATCCAGGGGTCTTAGGGTCCTTGCCTTTGCAGCCCGAAAACATTCAAAAGCTGAAATCCATGATGAAGACCTCCATGAGATGTTATTCCTTGGCTTTCAGGGGATGATTGATCCCCCGAGACCTGAGGCCATTGAAGCGGTTAGAAAATGTAAATCTGCTGGTATAAGGATAATCATGATAACAGGGGATCATGCAGGCACAGCAGAGGCCGTGGCAGGTGAACTTGAAATCGAAACTAGAACTGTTCTTACAGGACTTGAAATTTCATCAATGGACCCTGATGAACTGAGGAAATCCCTTGAGGAATGTAATGTTTTTGCAAGGATGACCCCTGAGCACAAGCATATTATAACCGAAATTCTAAGGGATGATGGTGAGATAGTTGCAATGACAGGGGATGGTGTAAACGATGCCCCCGCCCTTAAAATGGCCGATGTTGGTGTTGCGATGGGAAGTGGCACTGACGTTGCAAAGGAATCAGCTGACATAGTTCTTGCAGATGATAACTTCTCAACCATAGTTGCAGCGGTCAGTGAAGGTCGAAACGTCTATGAAAGGATAAGGCGGATAATATATTATGTACTCCCAACCAGTGGTGGCCAGGCCCTCATAATACTCCTTTCATTCCTCATTTCACCCATCACTGATGCATTCAGGGTTTATCTGCCTCTACTACCCCTCCAGATTCTCTGGATAAACATGTTTGATGGAGTATTCCTAGCCCTACCCCTTGTGGCCGAAGCATCAGATGAAGCCGTCCTTGAAAGACCCCCCAGGAAGCCAGATGAGGGGATAGTGGATGCTACATTCATCAGGAAGGTCGGGTTGGTGTCAGTTGCAATGGCCCTTTCAGGCCTTTCGGTGTTCCAGATTGGAATTTTATGGGGTCTTACAGTTCCAGAGGCCCGTACAGTCACCTTTACAACCGTTATTTTCGTTCATGTTTTCTATCTCCTGACTGCAAGATCCTTGGATGAGTCAGTCCTCAGGATCCCGGCAACAAACAAGTGGGTGATCTATGGTATACTCTTCACCCTGTTTATCACAATCCTCATAGTATATGTACCTGCACTTGAATTCATATTCAGGACAATGGCCTTTCCAGTTCAATGGTGGGCCATTATAATTCCATTTTCTCTTACAGGTCTTTTATTAATAGAGATCGAGAAGTACTTCTTGCGAAAGGGTGGAGGAACATGAGGTAAACTTACAATACAGAGTATGGTTCACGGAGAGGGATCTCATAAATGTTAATGTTATAATCAGCAGATCTCCAAGTTTAGATTTCAATTGCATTAGCTGAGATTTTGATGCTCCTTACCACTTGTTACCAAATGGTATGTTTACATCCTCCATCATTCATGTAGTATATGGTGGGAGGTCATTACAGTTATACTATGTACATCGATTTTGTCACAAATTGAAAAATTATTTTTTTGGGTTCTATTTCATTCGAAATTGGGTATCTGATTCCTGGAAATGATTTTAGTGTTTTCCACAATCCGGCCTGTTAAAAGATTTTAATCATGAATAGGATAATCATGATGATGGGTTGATGGATGAAGTATATGAAGAGTGAATGTCTTCCAATGAATGCTAGAAACCCTATAATTTTATAACTTGAAAAATCTCTTAGAGGGAATCTCCTTTTATAGTCATTGTATAGTTTCCCAGCGGTGTATATACCAATGGAGACTACGCCCATCCATGGTAGAATCGGGAAATAGTCGAGTGTGTAAAAATCCTTTGGTATTACACCAAGCCAGAAAAGATAATTGATATCGAATCTTTGATTTAGGAGGAAAAGGCCCATTATTATGAATAAAATGGCCAATGGAATATTTAATTTTTCATAGCGCAGGAGAGGGTAACTGAGTATTATAGCGACTCCTATAAAATGCAGAACCCCAAATATTATATAGCCATTACCAATTAACAACCAAGTTACAAAGGTGATGATAAAACCATATGATAGTATCCTTAAACCTCTCTTCACATATTTTAAAATGAGCAAGCCCTTATATCTGGAGAGGACTGTGCGCATATAACTGAGCTTAAGGGACGCTCCCACAAGGAATATGAAAATAGAGGCTGTTAATCTTCCAAAAAACCATAAAAGTCCCCCCTGGATGTTAAATGATGCGATCCCTAAATAGTTCAAATCGAAAAATAAATGGAAGGTTATCATCATTAAAACTGCAATTCCCCGGAGTAAGTCCACTTCCCAGAATCTCTGATCCAGTTTTTGAATCGACATTATAAACTATTTTATACCTTCCATGATAAAATTTGATTCTAATCAAAAATTTTATATATTATATCTGATAATAGTCTACACTGAAATGTATGCGGCGTTAGTCCAGCCTGGTTAAGACACTGGCCTGCCACGCCAGCGACCCGGGTTCAAATCCCGGACGCCGCATTGCGGTTGTAGTCTAGTCTGGTTAGGACTCGGGCCTTCCAAGCCCGCGACCCGGGTTCAAATCCCGGCAACCGCATGTACTCGTTCTCTTCCACAATCAAAATTTTTTTCTTCTTGGTATTTGTTTCAAAAACTTGGGAGAAAAAAGTTTATAAGCTTATAGAGGAATGTTAAAATAAAATCTTATATTTCAAATTTTGGTTGGAAAGATCTTCATCTAATTAAAATAGGTTGTGATTTTCATGGCTGGAATTGTCGGATACGGGGTTTACATCCCATTATATCGGATAAAAATTGAAGAAATAGCAAAAGTTTGGGGAGACGACCCCCAAACCATCATGAAGGGTCTAATCATCGAAGAGAAGTCCGTACCAGCCCCTGACGAGGATACCGCGACCATATCCGTTGAAGCTGCGAGAAACGCCCTGAAAAGAGGTCAAATAGACCCTGATAAGATAGAAGCAATATATGTGGGGTCAGAATCGCACCCATATGCTGTTAAACCAACCGCAACAATAGTGGCCGAAGCCATCGGGGCAACACCACAATTAACAGCAGCTGACCTCGAATTCGCATGTAAAGCAGGCACAGCCGGGATGCAAGCATGTTTAGGTTTGGTAAAGGCTGGGATAATAGACTATGGTCTTGCAGTAGGAGCTGACACCGCCCAAGGAGCGCCTGGTGACGCCCTAGAATATACTGCATCAGCAGGAGGTGCAGCATACATCATAGGAAAAAGTAATCTACTAGCAGAGATAGAAGCCACCTATAGTTTCACAACTGACACACCAGATTTTTACAGGAGGGAAGGCATGCCATATCCCCGTCACGGTGGCAGATTCACAGGAGAACCCGCATACTTCAAGCATGTGATCTCAGCTGCAAAAAACATAATGGAAAGAGAAAATCTCAAAACATCTGATTTTGATTATGCTGTATTTCATCAACCCAATGGTAAATTTTACCTTAAAGCAGCTAAAAAATTAGGCTTCAAAACAGAACAAATAAAACCTGGACTTTTAACTCCCAAAATAGGTAACACTTATTCAGGTGCAACACCCATTGGACTCGCAGCAACACTAGACATAGCAAAACCGGGGGACTTGATACTAGCAGTATCCTATGGTTCCGGCGCGGGAAGTGACGCCTTCATAATCAGAGTAGAAGATGGAATAGAAGAAAAAAAAGAACTTGCACCAAAAGTCCAAGAAATGATCAAAAATAAAACATACATCAACTATGCATTATATGCAAAATTCAAAGAAAAACTCAAAATGGCCTAAGGTGGGATAAAATGAGAGATGTTGCAATTATCGGAGTATCACAGACAAAATTCGGCGAATTATGGGACATATCATTCAGAGACTTGATTACACAAGCAGGATTAGAAGCCATCGAAGATGCGGGGATCGGAGGAGCCGACCTAGAAGCAATGTACATTGGGAACATGTCAGCCGGACTATTCATCAAACAAGAACACATAGCTTCCTTAATAGCAGACCACGCAGGACTCACACCCATCCCAGCCACTAGGGTAGAAGCGGCTTGCGCCTCAGGAGGTCTCGCTCTCAGAAGCGGCATAATGGCCATAGCCTCCGGCTACCATGACATGGTACTCGTAGGGGGTGTGGAAAAAATGACAGATGTCGTTGATCCAACCCCTGCGATAGCAACAGCATCTGATCAGGAATGGGAAGCCCAACAAGGAGTTACATTCCCTTCACTCTATGCCATGATGGCCCGGCGTCACATGTACGAGTACGGGACAACAAGAGAACAACTTGCAATGGTATCGGTTATAAATCATGAAAATGCTGCTAAGAACCCTAAAGCCCATTTTCCAATGGAAATAACAATAGAACAAGTTCTAAGTTCTAGTATGGTTGCCAGTCCATTGAGATTGCTTGATTGTTCACCCATATCTGATGGCGCATCCGCTATAATATTATGTTCAGCTGAAAAAGCGAAGGAATATACCGATACACCAGTCTATGTGAAGGCTTCGGCGCACGCTTCAGGGACAATAGCATTACATGATAGAAAAGACATTACAAGAATTGATGCAACTGTACACGCAGCAAAAAAGGCCTTTAAAATGGCAGGTCTAGAGCCGCGGGATGTTGATGTGATCGAAGTTCATGACTGTTTCAGCATCAATGGCATACTAGCAATAGAAGACCTCGGATTTGTCAAAAAGGGTGAAGGCGGACTCGCGTTCGAAGAAGGTTTAACGCGTCGTGATGGCGATATTCCATTCAACCCCTCTGGCGGTCTTAAAGCAAGGGGTCATCCACTTGGTGCAACTGGCATAGCACAAGCAGTGGAAATAGTATGGCAACTCAGGGGAGAAGCAGGTAAAAGACAAGTAGAGGGTGCAGAAATAGGATTAACACATAATATAGGGGGTACTGGTGGAACAGCTGTTGTCCATATATTCTCAAGATAAAAAAAAGGAAGAAGTTTAGGAGGGGTTTACATTGGTGGCATTCCGCCTTCCATTCCCTCCATTCCTTCTCCTTCTTCTCCACCTTCTTCTCCTGCAGCGGCTATGACATCATCGATTCTTAGTATCATCTCTGCTGCTTCTGCTGCTGATTGTATGGCTTGTTTTTTGACTCTGTGTGGTTCTAGTACTCCAGCTTCTTTCATGTCAACTACTTTACCCTCGAAAACATCTAAGCCCATGTATGGTGACTCTTCATGGG